>JAUXJX010000129.1 GCA_030624545.1 Bacteroidota bacterium
CTAAGGAGACCAGATGAATGCTAGCATTGGCCCGCAGCCGGTTGTTAAGATTCGCTGCAAGTTTCTTGGAGAAGCTCTGGTGAATGTTCTCCAAGATTTTGCGGGAACTTCGTTTTAGCCGGTCCGGATTGCGAAAATCGTAGTCTCGGACACTTCGATCTGTTGCTGTTTTGATGCTGTCCTCACCGGCGTCGGCGGGCATGGAATCCAGCTCTTCCTGGATCAGGTTTTCCGTCAAAGGCTGCTCCTTGTGGCTAAGATGGTTCTCTAGTCTTTTTGCAATACATATGCCAGACGAATCCCACAGTACGTCGAGGAAACAACCCTATTATTATCAACTGGTTAGAGAAAGCAAGAAAGGGGTTTGGCGGCAAGGATTACACGTGAAAGGAAATTCTTACCATGTCTCCATGGGCAAGCTTTGCCGTAGCGGTGGAGTCGGGAAGAAAATAGCTTTTAAGGTGGCATGGAGCAAAGGCAAACTTTTTTGGGGCAGCTTATTTGACGGAAAGCTGAAGGCGTCTCAAAATCCTTCAGGAACAGCTCTAACAACGGCTAATGAGATTAGATTGCATACCCGGCGTCTCGGTCCCGCGGGGAACTTTTTTACTTTTAAGTTGAAAATACTGGCCATACATCAGTCCAGGTACGCATTAGTCGGATGAGCCATATTTTATTCAAGGCTTGTCCCGATTCCCGGCCGAATTAGACTCAAGGGATTTTGACGCCGAATTGTGAGGCATGCGCTTGTATGCTGGTTGGGGATGCTTTCTATTGTTAACAGGCCGCCGTGTAATTCGGCAAGGCCTTTCGCAATGATAAGTCCTAAGCCTGAGCCTTGCTGCTCGTAAATTTCACGCTCGAATTGCATGTATGCCCCTAGTTTGGTGGTCTGTGCTGCTGTCATTCCGCGCCCGTGGTCAGTGATATTGAGCCTAAACACATCTTCGCTGGCGATTGTTTTTACGCGAACCGGTGTTCCAGCTCGAGAAAATTTGAATGCATTATCAATAAGCTCCACCACAATCGTCCTCAAATTTTCCTCTGTGATATTAACAGTTAAATCTTGATCTTCAATCTCCAAAAGCAGATCTTGCTCTCTCTCTGCCGCTTCGGCTTTGTCTGTTAAAACTTCTCTGATCATCCCGCCTGGACCGGCAATGTGGATAGTCTGCAGAGCCTTCACTTTTTCCGAATCCGTCGCAATAATCTTAATTTGCGCAAACTTTAAATAATTTTCTATAAGCCTGTCAAGACGGATTGAGGAATCATGTATATTCTTGGCCATTTCAATAATTTTGTCCGGTTCCAACTCGGCGCCACACTCCATTATCAGTTCCGAGCAACCTTGAATCGAAGTGAGTGGTGTTCGAAGTTCATGAGGCATCGTGTATATGATATTTTGTCTGAGTTCATCGAGTTTTTTTTCAGAATGTTGATCTAGATCCGCCTTCTTCTTAAGCCGCGTATTGATGGCGGCAATAATTTCAGAGGCCGAAAAGGGTTTTGTGAGATAATCATCGGCTCCAAGTTCCATTCCTTCCCGCATATTGAGCTTTTCCGCCCTGCCTGTCAGAAAAATGAATGGGATCATCGCCGTTGCAGGATTTTCACGGACATTCTTCAAAACGCCAAAACCGTCGAGTCCCGGCATCATGATGTCGCAAACAATCAAATCGGGTAAGGATGGCTGCGTCAACATCTCCAGGGCTTCTTGACCGCTGCTGGAAAAATACATCTCCCACTGGTCCCGCATGTCGTCAAGGTTGCGACGCAAGCCATTAAGCACATGTGGGTCGTCGTCCACAAAAAGGATTTTATTAGCTTTTTGTCCTTTCATTTCCAGAAACTCCCCTTGATAGCTCTCGCCAGGCTGAAAGGCGGTCTATCACATGAAGTTGAGTTAGATAATCTAAATCAAGATTGGAACTGGAATCCGATTTTTCGGCTTCTCCATTTTCATGTTCCAAACCATTGGCAGCATGTACCGCGGCCAACGGGCCAAACCTGTAATCCGGTGTAGAATGGGGCGTGTGGTGGAGAGCAACCGCCTCAATAATTGGATCGGGCAGCCCCCAAATTCCCAGTAGAGCCGCTCCTATCTCTGCATGGGTAGCTCCAAAAGTTTTCCGTTCCGCTTCTGTAAGCCCAATCCCATCACTCGCCATGAGTCCAAGAGCAGATTCATATTGTTCGGAGAGAGCCGTGGCAAGTAACAGCTTGCCGCAATCATGAAGCAATCCTGCCAGGTGAGAATGATCGATTTGTTGCTTTTCCAGCCTTTCTTCTGTAGCAATTGCTTTAGCCAGTGTGCCAATTTCTATACTGTGCCAAGTGAAATCATCAATCGAGAAAGCCTTTAACTTATTCTGACCGAATTGGGAAAATGCCTGAACCGAAAAAACCAGGGCTACAATTGTATCTAAACCTATAAACATTGCCGCACTGGCTGGAGTGGCAACATGACGGGGAAGCCCAAAATAGGAGGAATTAACCAATTTAAGAATCTTTGCGGTCATGCCGACATCTCCTGAGATGATTTCTCCCACCTTCTTGATCGATGCGTCCTCAGACTGAAGCTCCTTCGTCAACTCAAAGTACAGGGATGGCAGACTCGGGAGTGACTCTATCTGTGAAACAATGCGGTTGATCGCTTCAGTCGCAACCACTCCCCGCAGTGCACAGGAACGCGCTACGGTCGCCTTCAACTCCTCTGCATCGCACGGTTTGGAGAGATATTGATGTGCGGGGCCCACCATTCGGATGATGTCTTCCTGCTTTGCCTGGCCGGACAGGACAAAGCGGATTATGTCGGGGTGTCTCTCCTGTATTGCTCTCAGGAGCTGCTCGCCGGTCATGCCAGGCATGCGGAGGTCACACACGACGACGTCGAAGGAATCAGTATCCAAGATCTTCAGTGCTTCTTCACCGCTGGTTACAAAACGCATGCTCCATTCATGATCCATATCGAACAGCATCCGCTGTAATCCTTTAAGCACATGTTCCTCGTCGTCTACAAAAAGGATTCGTGTTTTCATAGGGTCTCTGTCTGGTCAGATAATTGGCCGTTAATGGGAAGGCTAATTATGAACGTCGTGCCTTTGCCTATGTCTGTGTCAAAGCTGATGCTGCCACCGTGTTTCTGGGTAACGACAGAATGAGCGATTGCCAGCCCCTGGCCTGTACCGCTTCCCACCTCCTTTGTGGTGAAGAATGGATCGAATATTCTTCCCCTTGCACTTTCGGGAATTCCTGTGCCTGTATCGCAAATGCGTATTTCCGCGTAATCGTTCATCTGCCGGGTACTGATCGTGATGGTTCCTTTGCCTGTGTTTCCGTTATCCGCAAAGTCTGATATAGCATGGGCAGCATTGACAATCATGTTTAGGATCGCTTGATTGAATTCCCCTACATGACACGGAACCTGCCGCAGACTAGAGTCAAAATCGGTCACCATATCTGCCACATACTTCCACTCATTTCGCGCAACCGTTATTGTGGTTTCGATGGCTTTATTAAGGTCAATCAAAGTCTTCTCTTCCCCAGCGGGATGGGAAAATTCTTTCATCGCACGGACAATTGTGGAAATTCGACTAATGCCATCCTGGGATTCTTCTAGAGCCTTTGGAATTTCTTCACAAAGGAAATTTATCCTCGATTCCTCGACTGCGGCATCCACTCGCTGGATTGAGTCCTTCGATAGGTCTCCTTCCTTAGCTTCAACCAGTAGATTTTCATAACTGTTCAGCAGCTTTTTTAATTTTTCAAAAGCAGTCTGCAGAAAGTAGGTGTTGTCGCCGACGAACTGTGTCGGTGTGTTTATCTCGTGTGCGATACCGGCGGCCAATTGTCCGATCGACTCTAGCTTTTGAGCTTGGACTAGCTGACTCTCCAAGGTTTTGCGCTCGGTGGTTTCAATCCCTAGGAAATAGTAAACGCTATGGTTGGCCTTATGAGTACTGATAGGATTGACTGTCAAATTCAAAAAACCAACCTTGCCATCTGTGCGAGTGAATCGGACGTCATCCAAGTGCGTTGGTTCATCTTTGCCCCGGCAGCCCGAGATACACCCTAAAATTAAGTCCCAGTCCCATTGAATACCGCATTCAAGAAATGGTTTTCCGAGAACGTCGATTGGCCGAATACCAAAAATTTCCTCTGCGGTGCTGTTCCAACGGGTTATGCAGTTCTCTTCATCCATTGCTATCAATATTGACAAGATTGAAGCAAACAATTGCTCGGTTTGCGCCTTTTCCTTTTCCAGTTGATGTTGTCGCTTAATTGTTCGTTCACCGACCCTCAACCGTGCCAGGAGTTCCGCCTTGTTAAAGGGTTTGCTTATATAATCGTCGGCCCCTGCACCCAGAGCGGCGCTGATATCCTCTTCGCCTCGTTTGACGGTTAAAAAAATGACATAGGTGCGGCTATTTTCGTGCTTTGCTCTGAGGTTGCGGCAGACTTCGAATCCACTCATGTGCGGCATCATCCAGTCGAGGATGACTAATTTCGGGGGGTCATCACGTTGAAGTGCCTGCCAGGCTTCCTTGCCGTCGCGAGTCACCGCAACATCATATCCAGCCTTCTGCAGGGTGATCTGTAGTATGTCCGCAGTAGTTGGATCATCTTCAGCAATTAGAACCTTCATTCCTTATGTCCCCTTATTATTTTCATTTCAAATAACTTCGGATTCCTGTTCTATGTTCGGTCAGAAATCAGATAATAGAAAGTCTTTCCTGACAAAATGATGTATATGACACAAACACACGATCCCAGGGAGGTCGTCCGGAATATGTCCCCGGGCTGATTCGAGACAATTATTTGTCCTTTACCCCCTATCGCACATCCCATCATCCCTATATCTCCCCAAATTCAGGAGTGTTCAGATTTCCCGTTTCGCAGCCAAACGTAGGTCACGAATTTTCATGTGATTTTTTTGTGATACGGAGAGCCGTCACTGAAGAATGAAGGTCTCAAAGTATACATTCATCAGCTCCTCGGTTGCCAACATCTCCTTAACATGGCCCAAGATCTCCGTTCTCAGTATGTCTTTGTCCTTGCTGTCATCCAATTGTTCGATTGTGCGGTCGGAAAGAAGGGAAATGAGGTAATCGCGGATTAGAATTTCTCGCTTCTCAATATCCTTCACAACTTGGTCCGATTCGCATTCGAAGCCTACACTCATGCTAAGAAATCGTGCGCCCTTGGTGGCTTTCGGATTTACTATTACATCCTCCATGAGAAACATTTCGCCGACCGCCGCCGGTGGCGACTGCCTCGTACTTTCGTCCCGTATCTCCTCCATGGCAGGATTCATCTTTGGCTTGAAAAACTTGGCCACCACAACATAGGAAACCACCAACTGCACCGCAAACAACGGGATCCAGATGATGATCATTTTTTTCATCGTCATCCCGGGCTTGGCTTCTGTTTCGACTTTCTCTTTAGCTTCCGCCATTTTTTTCTCAATCGTTTGCCAGACTCACGCGGTTTTCCGTAGGATACTCCCCACGTTCGAGGTAAATCTCGACCCTTCTGTTCTTAGCTCGATTCTCTGACGTCGTGTTCGGCACCAAAGGCTTATTCTCTCCGTAACCTCGATAATAGAGCTTCATTGGATCAATTCCGGAAACCTTTTCAAAGAAGTGGATCACCCGAATGGCGCGCAGTGCAGAAAGCTCCCAATTGGAGGGAAATTCAGGCGTATTGATCGGGACATTGTCTGTGTGTCCTTCAACCCTTATTCTGCTCGGCCAATCCCCAGCAAATTCGCCGACATTCGCCAAAAGTGGATAAACTGACTGTTTCAAATCAGCTCTACCGGACTGAAACAGGATTCCATCCATAAATCGGATCATAACCCCGTTTTCGTTAACTTCAATTTTTACCGAATCGCCAAGTTCATTTTTTTTAACGTGATTTAGTAGTTCTTCAAAATCGTTATTCCCCTTCTTGGTCATTTTGAAACCTCGCAGGCTGTGAATCTTTAAGGCGCTTGGCTGCATGGGCGAAGGCTTGAACTTTAGAACACCCAGGTGAGCCTTCAGCGAACCCATGGCCTTCTGGAACTCCGTATCTTGTATTGAAGAAAACGAGACGATTAGCACAAAAAAAGTCAGGAGCAAAGACATGAGGTCGCCGTAGGTCACCATCCAGCTCGGCGCACCTCCGCCTTCCTCCGTCGGCGGGTTTTTATCCTGCCTTCTTCTTTTTTCGATCCGCATGTCAGTACCTGCTCACTGGTCAGAACTAGCTTCTACCTGTTCCTCTTCCTGCCTGAATTTTGGCGGCATGAAGGAAACCAATCTTTGACCAATCACCCTGGGATTTTCGCCGGA
>JAUXJX010000065.1 GCA_030624545.1 Bacteroidota bacterium
ATATACATTCGGCACCGAGAATAATGAGACCAAAACGGTGTTCGCCACCGTACGGGACTCAGCAGGTAACTGGAGTGCGGCCCATAATGATTCAATGGTCTTGGATACGGGTGATCCGGCGCTCTCAGACTTCATAATTTCAGATGTTTCAGCTCCGGGGAATTCTGACTCAACTCTTACAAATGAGACCAGAGTGGAAATAGAATTTGCGGCAAACGATGTCTTGCCTGGCAAGCTCTTTCGAGTTCGCATTGCTCAAGACAGCAATTTTATGAACAATGTAGCTTCTTATGTCTTTTCAGCGGATGCGGTCATACAACAGAATGGTACTTTTACTCTTTTCTATGATTCCAGGCGCGAATTCTTTGTTGGCAACGCACTGGCATGCTGGGCCGTTGTTGAAGACAGCGCACTGAATCAAAGCACGGTTATTCAGGATGAGATCCTGTTCACCGACGAGCTCGGAATCAAAGCCACGCTTTATGACGCGGCCGACCCGGGTGATTCCCTGTTCAGTGCTTCGAATACAGTCACACTTGAAGTCAGGGAGGTCAGCGGTATATATGAAGAGGTTGCCTACTCAGAATCTCCGGACAATCTGAACAATTGGACGCGAGTGACCACCGGACAACCGTTTGTTGTTTCCCACACATTTGGGTCATCGGAGTCCTTTTTTGTGGGCCGGCTATTCGTCGCGGCTAGAAACTCGGCTTCAGCTTCCATTGCAAGTGCTTCTGCTTCCATCACAGTTGACCAAATTCAGCCGGAACTGTTCAGCACAACAATTCGGGCCGTATCTCCTCCCGGCTCCGAGGATTATACCAACAGTACCACGGTTTCGGGTGAGGTTTGCGCACGAGATTCCGGCTTGTTGAAAGAAATTCAGATGTCCCTGGATTCGACATTCTCCACATTTTCTACTACCGATATTTCCTCGGACATGACTGGTGATACTTGTATTTCTGTACCTTTTGAGATTACTACCGACAATGGTTTGAAGACGATCTATGCAAGGATAGTTGATTTTGCTGAAAATATCGGTCAGGTTATGTCTGATCAGATCATCGCCGATTTTGATCCGATTAAGGAGGTATCGAACTTCCCCAATCCTTTCAATCCGAATTTAGAACCTACGACCCTGGTGGTTAAATCGGATGGCAATTTGAGAATTGAAGTGAAGATTTATGATCTGTTTGGCAACCTGGTTCGTGAATATGATGTGCCCTCCGGAGCAATCTACAATCAAATTGAGTGGGACGGCCGCAATGGGAAGCACGAGATTGTGGCCAACGGCGGATACATCTGTATAGTTAGAGTCGGCAATGAAGTTCGAAAACGCAAAATAGCAGTACTGAAATGAAACTAATTCGACATAAAATCTCCCCCAGCATTTCGAAAGAGTGGAAGTGCTTTGTCACGGCCATTTATGTGATTGCCTTCATTGGAATGAATTCCAGTGCGGTTCTTGCACAAGGAGACGCGGGCCAGCCCGGTGAGTTTTTGCGATATGGCGTAAATGCTCGTGCATTGGCCATGGGGCGAGCCTTTACTGCCGTGACCGATAATGCCAATGCGGTTCATTGGAATCCGGGTGCGCTTTATGACATTATTCGGGATGGATTCAGCTTTTCCTTCATGTTCTCAAAATTGTATGAATCTACAAATTATAACTTTGCGGCTTTTGCTTTACCAATTGAACTACTCGTTTCTGATAGCAGATCAGGGATTGGCGGGGAGTTGAAAAATTGGAACCTCGGATTTGGCTTTCTTGCCTTATCCAGCGATGATTTTGAAGTCAGAAACCGTGATAATCAGAAAACCGGTGAAACGTTTTCAGACACGCAGTCCGCCATCTATTTTTCTCTGGCCCGGTCATTCGTGTACAAGGGCCATCGTTTTGGTATTGGCGCCAACTATAAGCTTTTGAGCCATAAGTTGTTTGGGCAAAATGCGGATGTGGCTGCATTCGATGTCGGCTTAAAAGTACAGCCAAATATCTCCTGGCTTGGATTTGGTTTGGCGCTTAAGAACATCAATTCTCCGGATTTCGGTTTCGCAAGCGGCGGCGAGGATGTAATTCCGTTCTCGGCGAGAGCAGGTGTTGCGATTCATCCACGAACCGGTATGAAACTGCTTGATGGACTACTTCTTTCATTTGATTTCATGGCCGTTCCTCCAGGCGAGAGGGATCGAGAGTGGTTCGTTGGCGCGGAATACGATTTGTCCAGGGTTTATAACATGGTGCCGATTAAGCTGCGCCTGGGAGTGAATTCACAAGAGGATCTCTCGTTTGGCTTGAACCTGGATTTACCCAATAGTACTTTTCTTGCGAAGTCCAATCAACTGCTGCCAAAATTGGATTGGGCATACCTCTCCGACGGAGCGACTTCATTGGGCGGGCTTTCGGAAAGATTCTCTGCGGATTTCAGCTATACTCCGTATACGAGCGAAAGATGGTACAAGCGGGGACTGCAAAAGTTCAGTGAACGCAAGTTTTTGGATGCACGGGAGGATTTTCGCAGATCGATCGAAGCCAAAAACCCCGGGCTTACCAGTTTTCCTGCGTCCTCTTTATTGCGTCTCGGAGACATTGAAGTGCAAGTTAGCGAAGACAAGTTAAACGCTTTGAAATCCTCCTTGAAGTACTATGAGGATGGCTTCAGCCTGGATCGCCCAAAGCTCGACTCTGAATCGGAGTTGAACTATCGATCCGCCATCAATTACGTGCAAGCTCTGATGCAGGAGAAAAGATATAATGATGTTGTAAGATATACTTCCGTGGATACCAGTTGGCTGGATGAACCTGGCCGGACCTTAGCGGACCCGGACGTAATTTGTTTGAGAAGTTGGGCTCATTATCACCTGCAAGAATACGACAATGCCTTGTGGTTTTCACAAAAGGCCGGAAACATACTCTGTGATTTCCTGATCGGAATAATCTACCTGCATCAAGAGAGATACGAAGAGGCGAGGGAAGTATTCTCAAACATATCTCAAAGAGAAGACTATGCATTGCCCGAACAAATTTATGTCCATCCTTTCCGGGACGGATTGATCCTCGATGATGCCCAGTTTCTCTATGCTTATGCAGGATACAAATTATTTAGCCCCGATGAGACTATGCTGGACGGTCGACAATTGTCAGAGCTGGCGCAGATTCAGCGCTACTATCCACTTTCCGATATCAACAAATTCTTGCAAGCGGAGTTTCGATTTGAGAGATTGGTTAACATGGTCTATGGCAGCCGCAGTAATTCCTTTGAACAATATTATCAGCAATATTTGAGTGCAATCAAGGAAGGATTTGTATCGATTCCCTTTCTAGTTTCCCAAACAAGATAGGAGACTCAATTATGAGTTATCGTAAATGCATGATATTTGGCGGTCTTATCCTATTTCTAGTTGCCTTTCAAACAGGATTTGTTGATGCCCAGCCTCTATATGACATCCGGATGAACCCCAATATCGAGCGAATCGTGAAAAAGAATTTTCTGGGGATTCCCAAAAGTGAGGACATTACGCTCGCCTGGCGGGTAATGGAATACACAAACGGAACATATCAGGAAACGGCCATTAACAAGTTATTCAATTACGAAGTTTACTCCTCGGCAAATGATAGTTCATTTGCCTCTCCTAACATCATGCGACCCGGACAGGTAGGTTCTGTTCTTATCCCGGATTTGAAGATGGGAGAGACATATTATTTCCGCGTACAGGCCATCGATCAGAATAATCAGCTCTATCATTCAAATATTGTCTGGGTTAAGCCTGGGCGGGCGGCGGAAGGAGGAGGCGGTGATGAAGATATCGGCGAGGTTTCTTGGACCGCCTATATCCCTTTTCATGGCAGATTCCCACTTACCTTGCTGGGCCAGCGCGCAGTTTATGACAGAGCCACCTTATTGGGTAAGGCCGCATTTTGGGTGATCTGGTGGTTTATGCTGGTGGGCATACTCATCTGGATTGCGTGCATACGGGTATTCAGCCTTGGCAAAATCTTTCCAATGAGTAAGCTTTCGTCTTTCAAGCTTTATAACTACGGGTTTCAATACGATTCAGCATTTCAGCATCGTAAAAATAAGGAGTTCTTCGGGGAGGACGGGATTATCCATAGCTGGAAGAAAGTCATCGAATCCACAGCCGGGCTATTGGACAAACCGCCCAAATTGGAGGGGGATAAGAGCTTGGATTTTGACAGACTGCGAACTAGCATCGCGACCTGGTGGCGGGATGTCGGCAGAATCGAAATCCAAAAATTGCAAAAGGACATTGATCCTTATTGTGATAGGTTTTCTACTGCGAGAATTATTCGAGCGGGCTTGGCGAATCATGAAATAAATGGATATAAATTCATGGAAGCTTCTTCCGAAGTTGACCGTGCCATTGAAAACCGTGCAATGATGGAAATCGAGCAGCTCAAAGGAAGATCGAAACTCGAGTGGCTTTGGAACCTGGGCGCACTTGCCCCGTTGATTGGACTCTTTGGAACCGTAACGGGTATTTCCGTATCTTTCCAGAATCTCGCAACCCAGAGCGAAAGAGGGATTGTTGACGCCAGCGCAAAAATTACTCAACTGGCTGGCGGAATCAACGAGGCGCTATGGACCACAATATTCGGATTAACCGCGGGTATTCTGCTCACTGTTCTTTATTATGTGTTCAAAAGTAAGATGGATTGGGTCTACGGCAAGTGGGAAGAAATTTATGTAGATGTATCCGAAAAACTCTAGTCAATAATTGGCACTGCTATGGTATTTCGCAAGATAGATCCGGCAAAGGACATTGAGCTTCCGACATTTATTGATGTTGTTTTTCTTCTATTGATCTTTTTCCTGGTGTCCTATTCACCTATTACACCCAAAAAGGGACAGGAGGAGCTGGAATTAAGTCTTCCTACTGCCCAGGGTGCGGGTGAGGTCAACGTTAATGAACCACTAGAAACGATGCTCATTGAAATCGTTCCTCTAAAGTCTGAGGAGAACAAAGAGGATTATGAAGTATGGGTCCTCCTGCCCTTCGAGAGTTATTCCAATTCTCAAAAAGGCAGAGTTACCTACAGGGATGCGAAGACGTTTTCCATGCAATTTCAACGCACGGCTGTTCTGCCCAAAGATGTTGCGGCGCTCAATGAGGCTGATTTCCTAAGGCTTCCCGCCATCCAACTGATGAACGATCAGATTGATAGCTACGTGACGAGCCAGTTTAGAATTCCGCATCCGACAAACAGGATCGATATTAGAGCCGACCAGGACGTTCAGTTTCGAATAATAGATTTTATTATGGACAAATGCAGTTCCTATGAGGACTTAGTGCCAAGCATGGTCTTTCGTACAAGATTTAAGGTGGAGTAAACCGATGAAGCCAATCAAAGGAGGCAACGAACGCAGGAAATTGGCTCTCATCTCCCTGATAGATGTAGTGTTCATTCTGCTGATTTTCTTTTTGGTTTCCGTGTTTTTTTCGTCTCTACCAAATGAAGAAAGAAAGCTCTTCCTCCCTACACCCAAAAATGAGCCGGGATCGGCCCAGGTGCTCATTCAATTGATTGATGATGAGTCCTTTTTTTACATCGATCCACTAGTTACCGAGACTCTGGTAAACGACATCACCATAATAGACAACAGGGGAGGTTCATTGGCGGAGAAGAGGAATGTGTTGCTAAGGCGATGTACATTTCCAATGCGCGATGAGAGGAGCGGTTTGAACAACTTGGTCGAGAAAATCAATGGGCTGATCGATCATGCGAATTTGCACCCGGAGGAAGAATATTTCGTCATCATTCGCTGTCCCGGTGAGCTGCCTTACAGGAAAGTGATTGAACTCATTCAGCTTCTCGGAAGGGCGACATATAAGAATATTCAGTATGGCTGTGTAGGGGGAACGATTAGCGACATTCGTGGAAGCAAGAAAATTGAGAAGCGGCTTGTTCCCGAAGAAGGCCAAATGAGAAAAAACGTCATAATCGAATTTTAACAAGGCGAATAGACAGGACATGTTAAAGAAGATTCTTGGCATCTTTTTCGCAGTACTCTTTGTCGTTTTCCTGGTAATATATGTTTACCGAGCAGTGGTTCTATCCGGAATTCCAATCGAAGACGCTGATCTGGGCAACATCGTGGAAGAAGCTCCCCCGCCGGCAAGGCCGGGTACCCAGAGTCTTATTCTCACCGGACCTCTAATCAAACCACTGGTTTTTGCGTTAAATATGAGGACACCCGGGATGAGAAGCCTCGATTGGTCTGCCCTTAATGATGTTGATTTTACCGCGGACGTCCGCGTGACTGCCAAAGTAGGTGAGGACGGCGCTCTGAAATTTAACCCTCTTGATGATGTTTATTGTCCGGGTCATGCTAAGGCCGGGGAAATGATTGGCAATGTCATGCGGTCGTGGACCTACTCGCCCTATAAGACCGGTACCATCGTGTTCCGTTATAATGTTGGAGCAGTCGGCAAGAAACTAACCATCGATGTTTCCAAATTAAGGCGGCGTGAGGGAGTAGATCCGGACACACCGTTGAAAGACGGATTGCTTTACTTTATCGACGGCGGTCTAAAGGGCGGTGAAGTTAAAATCAAGACCTGGTAGAGGCTGCTTGTCAGGCTCTTAATTTTGGATCTGGAACGTAGACGCTGGAGAGCTTAATGATTCGGAAATCACAAAGCATATTTTTCAAAATTCTTTGCATTCTTTTCGTTATTCCCCAGGCTGCTAGAGCACAAGAATTCATCAAATCACAGGGAATGCTCTATTTCAATCAGGGGAACTATAGTGCCGCCGTTACCGAGATAAACAACTGGATTCCCGCCCATCCCGGCGAGGAGGCAATGGCCAAATATTATATGGCTGAGGCCTTCTACAATATTGCAATGACTGAACGGCAGGCCAGATCGGCGCGTCAGAATTTTGTCCTAGCCCATCAATACTTTCAAGAGGCATTGAGTTATTCCGATCTCAAAAGAAAGTATGATAAACTTTATTATAGCTCTCAATTAAAGACCGGCTGGTGTTTTTTCCGGCGTGCTGAAACCGGCGAGCGGCCCGTCGATCTTCTCAATGTGGCATACAACAGCTTTCGAAGCTTTGATCTTGGCGCTCCTGATTCGCTCAAGCTTCAGGTCCATTTTCTGGCTGGTGAATCACGCTATCGTGCAGGGCTGATTTCCAGATTCGACTCATTTTGGCCGGGAACTTCTCCGGAAAAAGTTAATGCAACGCTGTCCCTATTTCGAGATTCGGAACAATCTTATCAAAAAGTACTACAGATAAGCTCGGGCTCCGAAGGGGTCAGATTCATTACCGAAATCAGGTTGGCAGATGTAAAATATGAATTGGGAAAGATCTATCAGTCGGTGGAGGAAAGCCTCTTCCGTCGAATCCAAGATGATGCCAAAGGACCTTCTGCCAGAGAAACCGCTCTTGCGCTGTTCGGCGAGATAGATTATCCGGCAATCATCGGAAAATATAAGGCAGGCCTGCGATCCAGCTTTGGGGAGTTCATGCGTTACGACCAGGGTACGGTACTGCTAAACAAGTACTTCATCACCTTTGATCAAAATGACAAACAAGCAGCACTGGATCACTTTAGCAAAGTTTCCTCCGGCATATACGAAAATGAGCTGAGATTCAGGGAAGGTAACGCCGACCACAACACCGACCAAATTGACGGGAATGATAGGTTTTCAGCTCTTGTTCAAAACGACCGGAGAAGCTTCTATTTTCAACTCCTGTCCGGACCGGGAGCCGCGGAGTATCTCGAAGGCTATTTTTGGCTGGGGTCGGTTCAATTCATTGCCAATAGAAGCACAGGGATTGACAATCTTGAGTCGTTCATTAGACGATCAATAGAGAGAACCGAGCCAAGAATATCGGCCCTGTTGGAGTACGCACAATATTGGCGCAGCGTCCTGTTCTTGGAAGCGAATCGGGACAACCGGGGAAAGTTGAGGGAGCTGAAACAGCTTCTGATGAATTTTGATCCCCGGAATCAAGAATTGGCTGAGGAGAAAGATCTGCTGTTGAAGCTGACCCAGCTGG
>JAUXJX010000062.1 GCA_030624545.1 Bacteroidota bacterium
CGTCATATACAGGATCGGGACTTGCGCCTGCTTAAAGAAGTTGTGAAATCACATCTTAATCTGGAAATGGCGCTCACGGAGGAGATGCAAGATATTGCGATAAAAACCCTGCCGGAAATGGTGACGTTGGTGCCGGAGAAACGGGAAGAAATCACGACGGAAGGTGGGCTTGACGCGACGGCTCATGCCGAATCACTGACCCAGCTGATCTCGAATATGCACGCACACAATATCGTAGTAAGCCTCTTTATCGATCCGGACATTCACCAGATCAAGGCCGCGTCTCGAGTCGGAGCGGATTACATAGAACTGCATACGGGGGAGTACGCCAACGCCAGTGACCTGAATACCCAAAACCAGGAGTTCGAAAAACTAGTCACCATGGCTGCGGCGGCAGCCAAGCTTGAGTTGGGGGTTAGTGCCGGGCACGGATTGGACTATCAGAATGTCGTGACGGTGGCCAGAATCCCGGAGATTGAAGAACTGAACATCGGGCATGCCATTGTTTCCCGCGCAATATTTGTTGGCCTGGAGCGAGCTGTTTCCGAAATGTTGCGATTAATTCGTTAGGTGCTCTTGCAGAATTTGATTCGGGTCTTGCGCGGCGGCAGGTTGGAGAGTAGTCATACTATACACGCCGCTATTGTCAATTCGGACGGTGACCTCGTTGCCCACGTCGGAAACCCCGATTTAGCTACCTACATTCGATCCGCGGCAAAGCCTTTTCAAACGTATGCTCTCTTTGAGGCGGGTGTCGTCGATCGGTTTTCATTTTCAGACCAAGAAATTGCCGTGGTTTCGGCTTCGCACAACGGGGAAACTTTTCACATCGACGTGGTTAAATCATTAATGCAAAAAATCGGGATCGAGGAAACCCAGTTGCAGTGTGGCTATCATCCGCCTTTTCATCGTGATCAGGCGGAGCGAATTCTGATCGAACAGGAAAATCCAAGTCCACTGTATAACAACTGCTCCGGAAAGCATGTGGGAATGCTTGCGGCCTGTGCAGCCAACGGCTATCCCATGGATTCCTATCTCGACCATGACCATCCTCACCAACAGTCGATCAAGAAAACAGTCGCCCGGTTTAGCGGAGGTAAGGCTGAAGAAATCGACTCAGGCGTGGATGGCTGCAGCGTACCGACATTTTACATGTCATTGAAACAGATGGCAACCCTGTACGCACGCCTTGCTTCCGACAACAATGGGCCACTCGCCAGAATTCGAAAAGCTATGACCAGCCATGCCGATATTGTGGCCGGAACCGACCGCTTCGACACGGTCTTCATGCGATTGATGGGAGGGCGTGCTGTATCCAAAGTTGGCGGCGAGGCGGTTGAGTGTTTTGCTTTTTCCGCCCCGAAAAATATCGGCGTTGCCGTGAAATGTGTTGACGGCCACCTGCGGGGAGCTGAATCGGCCTCCGTTGAAATTCTCCGGCAGCTTGGCCTAATCTCGGAAACAGAGGCAAAGAAGCTTGACCGCTTCTGGCGGCCCATACTGCTAAATCACATAAAACGCGAAGTTGGACAAATACTACCGGAGTTGAGAGTGGAGAGAGTGAATAATTGATTAATGCCACTCACTCTCCAAACCCGGTCCACCCTGAGCGGAGTCGAAGGGAGCGGAGTCGAAGGGTAACATGCAAAAAGCTTTTCGGCATTACACGATCCTGGCTGCAGGAGGTTAGGTGAAGAAAGCTGTATTATTCGACCTCGATGGCGTTTTGCTCGACAGCATGCCTTACCATGTTCAGGCGTGGCAGTCGGTGCTTTCACCACTAAATGTTACTATAGAAGCCGAGGACATCTACTTGCGGGAAGGCACGCGCACATCAGAGCTGGCCCGCGAGTTACTGCGACAATATCAAATCGAGCTCTCGGAGCAGGCAATCGAGAAAATTGTTAGCGCCAAATCGCAGTCTTATAACCAAATCTCACAGGCCCGCCTCATGCCGGGGGCGATTGAGCTGATTGATGATCTGAAATACAGGCAGGTCTCATGCGCGATCGTCACGGGAAGTTATCGTGAAAATCTGGAAAGAGTCGTCCCCGAGGACTTCCTGAACAACTTTGATACTATCATAGGCGGCGGCGATGTGACAGTGGGAAAACCTGATCCCCAGCCCTATTTGCTGGCAGCTCGAAGAGTGAATTTGCAACCCGCTGAGTGTGTTGTTATCGAGAATGCTGCGTTGGGGGTTAGATCGGCCCTTGCCGCCGGAATGCCCTGTGTAGCCATTACTTCCTCCCAATCCGCGGAGCAACTTCGAGAAGCGGATTTAGTCCTTGCAGACCTTCAACAGGTGATGGAGAAATTGGAAGAAATCTTGTCACTCGGAGAGAATGAAACTTGATTTGTTGCAAAACGAAAATACGTTCAGCGAGGAATTGCACTTTTCGACGCCCATTTTTTCAAAGCACGATGATCAAACATATCGTCTCAACCATTTATGGCTGCCTTGTCCTCTTTGCACTCGGCTGCGAAAAGGACGCCCCAACGCAGTCGACTGAAACCGATCCCTTGATTTCTGCTCACAGCGTACCGGATAAAATTAAGCAAAGCTCATCTGCGCAAGTCAACTTCATGATTCGAGCCGAAGATCCCCAGGGACCTGCGAATTTGCTCGGAGTGAGTTTGAAAATCACATACCAGGGCGAACTTATCCTGGAAGGCGACATGTTCGACAACGGGGAGAACGGTGATATCATATCGGGAGACGGCGTCTTTACCTACTCCTTCGTGCCCAACTCTGTCACAATTCCCGTTGGAATACTTTCGATCATTTTTCAAGCCACAGACATCGATGGCAACCTGAGCTTGGAATTGGACGCCAATGTCACGGTTGAGGAGGGAGGCGGTGGCAATCCTCCCCGAATCATATCAGTTGAACTGCCGCAGTCACTCATCATCGATAGGGACATTGACTTGGCCATTACTGTCCGGGCTGAGGACGAAGACGGCGACTTGGATGGAATCGAGCTGCAAATCTTTCCGGCCAGTTCGCGCCAGCCGATATTGACTGATACGCTCACGACCGATGACAACAGTGGAGTATTTAGGGATAGTGTGGATACCGGAATCTTTGCTGAAATTCAATCCGATTATGTTTACCGGATACAGGCTTTTGATCAAGCCGGAAATCAGAGTTCTCCGGTCACCCGGAAAATTCGGATTAGGCGCGTTGTGCCAAATGATCCTCCTGTGATCGTTCGCATAATTGCACCAGATACGTTGTCTCGCTCGGCAGGGAATTTTCTCTTCGCCGCCCAGGTGTCTGATCCGGATGGCCCTGAGGATATTGCCGAAGTAAAGGTAAACAGCTTTTTGCCGGATGGCAGCGCATCCAGCCAAAATCCATTTCGCCTCAGGGATGATGGTATTGCGGGCGACGAAACTGCTGAGGACGGGATCTACTCCATACGATTTATCGGCCTGGAAACAGCCGCGACCGGCACCTTTCGATTTGAGACCCAGGCAACAGATAAGTCGGGTGAGACGAGCGAAATCATGGTCCACTTGCTGACTGTGACAGAATAATGAAAAGACTGGCCAGTTCCATGATTCTTGCTGCCCTTCTCATGGCCCCAAATCTCCAGGGACAAATCCTGAATAAATCCTCTTTTGAATTAAACAGAGAACCCTGGACCATTCCCATCGGAAACGGAATTGCGGATGTATTCTTCCAAAATGGCAGCATCTGGATCGGAACCGGCAGCGGTCTGGGCAGAACTGATGATGGCGGTAACAATTGGCACAACTTTCGGGAGGAAGATGGCATCGGCAAGAGCAGTATTTCCGCCATCGCTTTCAAGGGTAATACCATCTGGATTGCCACTTCATTTGACACGCTCGTGGACGAGGGCTTGCTTCCCGCAGGCGCCGGCTTGAGTTTCTCCGATGACAATGGCTTGACGTGGAATCACGTCCCGCAGCCCGGTGTGACGCCTGTCCAGAACATAACGTTCGACATTGCCTTTGTCGATTCTACCATCTGGATTACCAGTTTCGGCGGGGGCCTAAAACGCTCTGATAATTGGGGACAATCCTGGCAAGACTCCCCACCCGACGATCTGCCTTTTGATGCTTTTGAAAACCTCAATCACCGTGCTTTTTCCGCAATTTATGCAGATAGTACCCTCTGGGTCGGCACGGCAGGCGGCATCAACCGAAGCACGGACAAGGGTGAAACTTGGGTTAACTTCAGTCATCAAAATCAAGCAAATCCGATTTCGGGAAATTTTGTCGTTGCATTAGCTTATCAGAAATGGCAAGATCGAAGAATCCTTTGGGCGGCCACAATTGAGACCAATGACAGCCTCGAAGTCCGCGCTGTATCCTATTCGGATGATCTTGGTTTCACCTGGAAAACAAGCCTGGAAGGTGAGTTTCCCCACAACTTTGCTTTCGACGATTCGGTCGTTTACGTAGCCACAGATAACGGGCTGTTCAAATCCATTGATTTCGGCCAGACCTGGGCGAATTTTCCGATTATTATCGATTCCAATTCTAACGAGCAACTGCTAACCCATGAGGTCTTTTCGGCGGCCGTGTCCCCGGGACATGTACTTTGGCTGGGCAGTGCAGGCGGCCTGGCAAAAACGCAGGATGACGGCAATACCTGGCGGGTGTTCCGCTCCTTTGAATCTCTATTGGACAATGATAATGTCAGTGAAACCTACGCGTATCCGAACCCATTCTCGCCCCTGCGCCACAGCCAATTCCGCGGGGAAGGCCATGTAAGATTTCATTACCGTGTAAAGGAATCAGGATCTGTATCGGTATCGGTTTATGACTTCGCCATGGCCCTGGTGCGAAAGGTTGAAGAGGGCATTTTGCGGCAGGGCGATGCCGAATATGACGCAGTGTGGGACGGCAGAAATGATTTTGGCGAACGCGTCGCCAATGGCGTCTATTTTTATCGGGTCGATCTACCGGGCTCGGAACCGGCGTGGGGCAAAGTGATTGTGATGGATTAATGGGAGAAAAAGCTAACCACGGATTGCACGGATTTGCACGGATAAAGAACTGGATCGAATTCCGTGTACATCCGTGAAATCGTGGTTTGAAAGCTTGTTTGCTCTAATGAAAAAAATTACCTTTTGTATCGTTTTCTTCGCGCTGTTGGCGGCTAATTCAATGTCGCATGCCGAGACGCCCGCCGGCCAGGCAGGGGCATTCTTGCGCATGGGAATTGGCGCCCGCGCCATCGGTATGGGAAACGCGTTCACCGGCCTGGCCAGGGATGGGTTTGCCGGTTACTATAATCCCGGCAGCCTCCCCTTCATGGAGAACCCGGAATTGGCATTCTCCCTTGCCGTGATGTCCCTGGATCGAAGCCACAGCTACATTGGGTTTTCTACCTATTTACAGCCTGAATCCAGACTGCCTGCCGATAGCACGACGAGCCAAAAGAGCTTTCGCGGCGGGTTTGCCCTGGGCTGGATTCATGCCGGTGTAGCAAACATCGATGGCCGCGACAGCGATGGCAACCATCTCGGCATGTTTTCCAACAGTGAAAATGCCTTCTTTGGTTCCTTTGCCCTCCAGCCCTCAGAACTTGTCGGCATCGGCCTCACCGTAAAAGTTGTGCTAAATCGATTTCCCGGTCTGAAGAATAATGACGATGCGTTAAGTGCAACCGGTCTCGGCTTTGACCTGGGAATCTACTCTGCCCCGCTGCCAAATTTGAGCCTGGGAGCCGTAGTACGTGACATCAGTACAAAATATACCTGGGACACGGAAAATCTCTGGGAACGCGGTTCGAAAACAGTCAACGAATTTCCTACGCTTTTTCGGTTTGGAGCTGCATACAAAGCTTTGACGGATGGCGTCGTCTCTTTCGATGCGGAATTCAATCAAGAGCAGGGCTGGAGGATTTATCTCGGCGGGGAAATGGATTTCCGGGATAACTTTATCGCCAGGGCAGGCTACAATGCCGACCGGGTGACGCTGGGCTTTGGTGTAAAATTCCAGATCTGGAAATACGTAGGCGAGCTTGACTATGCCTATGACACGATTTCGTTGACTCCCGGTGCGGAACAACATATTTCCTGGAGAGTCGTTTTTTAACCGCAAAGCAGTGAACAAAAAATGAAGATAATTGGCAACTTTAGATCTAATTGCGGAAGATTCGCTCTCCGCGGAGTGGGGGAGACATGTTCTTTCTACAGTCAGAACTCTTCGTGGAAAAGCCACGCTGAGCGGAGTCGAAGCGTGCCCATGTTGCGATATTTGTTAATGACACTCATTGGTGCCTTAGTGCTTCAGGGTCCTGCTTCAGCCCAAACCGGGCTCTCATTCCTCAAAGTCGGAGTGGGAGGCCGCGCCACCGGTATGGGTGAGGCCTATACCGCAGTGGCGAACGACGCGACGGCAGCCTACTGGAACCCTGCCGGATTGTTACAACTGGGAGAGAAACAAATCTACCTGGTTCATAACGAATGGTTCAAAGACTTTCGCAGCGAATTCGTCGCATTGGCTTTACCGGCTGAAAATTATGTTCTGGGCTTGAGCCTAAACAGCACCAACATTGGCGATATTGAGATAAGAGGCACTCAGCCATCTGTGGAACCGATAGGCACGTTCACTTCGCATGACCTGGCATTGGGGATTTCCTACGCTCGTTCCTTGACCCAAAGGCTGGATCTGGGTGTCAGCTTGAAGTACATCTATCAAAAAATCTTCATACACGAATCCGGCGGTGTCGCTGCCGATCTTGGTTTTCGTTATCACATGGAAGCAATACCGCTTGAGTTTGCTTTAACGCTGCAAAATTTCGGCAGCATGAGCAAGCTGCGCGAGGAGTCGCCGCGGCTTCCCCGTCTCATAAGGATTGGATTTGCCTATTCACCGGCGCTGAGCCTTTCCGAGGGCTCATGGATTTTCGCCGGCGATTGGGTATCCGATTCTGAGGGGAATTCCCACTTGCACCTGGGCTCGGAGTTCCAACTTCGCAGCTTCTTGGCAATCCGCCTGGGTTACCAGACCGGCTATGAGCTTAAGAACATCCACTTTGGATTTGGAGTGCAATCCGGCCGTCTGCTTTGGGATTATGGCTTTGTTCCGCTTCAACAAGACTTCGGACAGGGACACAGATTTTCATTGGGCGTGAACTTCTGAGGATTCAGGCCATGTTTCACCAACTGTTTTCCTCGTCGTTCGAATAAACTCCGCGACGCATTTCCAATAGCTGAAATCTCGTTGTCTGACAAATGGAGACTACAAAAACAAGTGATAGCGGGACGGGTCGATTCCCGATCCACGGCTGGGCGGGCCTGCTTCTCGTCTCTGTCTGTTGGCTGTTAAACTGGCTGCTCCCCGGCCTCCGCACCCATTTCTTTTTCTTTCCTTTGTGGCTTGGCTATGTATTGGCGGTTGACGGACTGCTATGTTGGCGGACCCGGACCTCGCCTCTGAAGCGCTCACCACGCGTATTTGTCGGCATGTTTGTGATTTCGGCGCCGGTGTGGTGGATCTTCGAACTTCTGAACCTGCGCATTAACAATTGGGAATATTTTGGGCGAGAGCATTTTACCGACTTGGAGTTTTTTTTGTACGGCAGCCTCAATTTCTCCACAGTAATCCCAGCCGTTTTGACTACAGCAGAATTCTATCGATCCTTCAAATGGATGGAACGTCTCCGGAATTCCTTTCGCATTCCCGCCACAGGGCGGAGTTTTCTTCTGATGTTTCTGGTTGGCCTCTCCATGCTGGGATTGTTTTTGTCCTGGCCGGTTTATTTCTTTCCATTCATCTGGTCCGCCATTTTTTTCATGCTGGAGCCCATCAATTTCGCGACTGGAAAGCGCACGCTTTTATCCAAAATTGCACAGGGAGATTGGAGAACCGTCATCGCACTATTTTGCGGCGCGCTAACCTGCGGCTTCTTCTGGGAGATGTGGAATTATCTTTCCTATCCTAAATGGACTTATCATATTCCATTGGTTGATTTCTGGCATATATTCGAGATGCCGCTTTTGGGCTATTTGGGTTACCTGCCGTTTAGTTTGGAGTTATATGCGCTGGTACATTTTGCTTTGCCGAAAGACCCGCAAGTGAAAATATAAATTAGCCACAGAACCACACGGAAGAGCACAGAAGTAATTTGTCTTTCTTTTCTCAGTGTCCTCTGTGTCTCCGTGGCCAAATTGTATTCATAGAATTCCGTGTATTTCTGTGTAATTCTGTGGCTAAAACAGGAGTTGCAGAATGAAAAGTGTTTTGGTGATTTGCACCGGGAATTCGGCGCGCAGCCAGATGATGGAGGGCATGC
>JAUXJX010000560.1 GCA_030624545.1 Bacteroidota bacterium
GTATCGACCATTCTTTTCGCATCGCCAGGATCTCTGACATCACCCTGAACAATGAAATGGGGACCTCCGTGAAGAGAGGCTTTGGCCTCTTCCGCAGCAGCTTGATTAGCACGATAGTGAACCGCTACGGTAGCCCCTTCCTTGGCGAACATTTGAGCAGTGCATCGGCCAATGCCGCGCGAGCTGCCGGTGACAAGTACTACTTTGTCTGAGAATCTCATATTTCATCTCCCAAAAGCACTGGTTAAGACGAAGCTTAAGATGATTTGACAGAATTTACGGGATCAACAAGATCCATAATTCTGTGATCCTGTTCATCCTATCATAATTCTCTTCGATATATAATCTCTCCATTCACAATCGTCATGATAATCTTGCCCTCAAGAATCTTTCCGGGATCGGTTTCGCCAAGCACAAAGGGATCGATATCCATGACCGTGATATCTGCCCAGCGGCCAGGCTCGATAACGCCGGTCTCGTTTTCCAAAAATGCTGAGAAGGCGCTCCAGGAAGTATAGGCACGGATGGCTTCTTCGGGCGTCATGTTCTGCTCGGGATACCAGCCTTCGGGAGGCTGCCTGTTTTTGTCCCGCCTCGTGATGGCCGCATGCAGGCCATAGAAAATGCTATGGTCCGAGCCCGAAAGGTCGGAATTGAAGGTCAGCCTTGCGCCGGATTGCCGCAGGGAGCGCCACGCATAAGCGCCTTTGATGCGCTCCGCGCCTATGCGAGCTTCCGCCCATGGTTTGTCTTCAACGGCATGGGGCGGCTCCATAGAGGCGATAACATTGAGTTTCGCGAATCTGTCAAGATCATCCGGATGGATGACCTGGGCGTGTTCGATGCGATGGCGGCCATCTCTTGCAGCAGGGAATTCCTTAAGCACTGATTCGATAAAATCCAAAGTCTCACGATTTCCCGCGTCGCCTATGGCGTGAATCCCAACCTGAAAACCGGCCTTCATCATTTCAGCCACAATGTCCTGGTTAAAGCCATAATCTCCGCCGCTCACTCCACGGTGACCGGGCGTGTCCGAATAGTCATCCAAGAGCCGCGCACCCCGGGAACCGAGCGCCCCGTCGTAATGGGCTTTTACGGATCTGACGACGAGCATGCCTTCTGGATCGGTTTTGGGGCCACGCTCAAGCCATCTGCGGAGCAGCTGCTCGTCCCTGGAATTCAACATGGCGTAGAAGCGAATGGGTAATTTCCTCTCCGCTTCCAGAGTTTCCAGGGCTTCCATAAATTCGCTGGTCACGCCGGCCTCGTGAACTGCTACATATCCATCCTTAGCCATAGCGTTCAACCCGGCCAAAAGATGCTCGATGCGCTGACCATGTGTCGGCGAGGGTACGGCGGATTCAAGCAAATCTGTCGCATTGTTAATCAGGATGCCGGTGGGATTTCCATTGGCATCCTTTCGAATTTCTCCAGCGATGGGTGCTTCGGTTTCGGCGGTGATGCCTGCAATTTCGAAGGCCTTTCTGTTGCCCCAGATCGCAAAGCCATGAAGCCCCCGCAAGCAAACCGGATGATCCGGGATTCTTGCGGAAAGGAGTTATATGTCCGGATAGCGGTTGGCCCAGGCGCCTTCATCCCAGCCACCTCCGACAATCCCTTTACCTGTTGGGATTTTCTTCGCCCATTTGACTGCTCTCACAACCGCTTCTTCTTCAGTTTCCACGCCGACCAAATTAAGCTCTGTCAGTGCCCGGCCCAGTCCGACCACATGCGTATGGGAATCGACCAGGCCGGGAATTATGGTTGCTCCCTCAACGTCGATGGACCTGGTTTTTCGTTCTTGATACAATTGGGAAACCTCTTCATGACTGCCGACAAAAATAATCCTCCCATCCCGGATGGCAATCGCCTCAGCATCGGGCTGCCAGCCGTCCGCCGCATATGGCGCATTGGGTGCGGGGATTCCATCGGTGGCGGGGTCGTCCCAGGAAAGGGTATAGACCCTGCCGTTTGTGAGGATCAGGTCGGCTCCTTCTTGCTCGCCGCAATTCTGAAAAACAGTCGAAAACAACGCGATGAGTGCGCAGCTAAGAATTACGCGAAGGCCATTCAAATACTGTGTCATATGAGGCTCCAATCGGTATGGTTCATCCTGCCGATAATCACTTTTCTACAATCAAATGAGGAATACTCTGCAGATCCCAATCCAAAACCAATCCCTGACCGGTGCGACGGGCGTGTGCAATGGAATAGAGCTTTTCTACCAGATAGAGCGCCGGTTCGTAACTCAACGCACCACCTACGGAGGTTATGAATTTTCCATCAGCAACGAAATTTACATCATAGCGCACATCCACCTTGGGAAACAATTCGGCCAACCGGTCTCGATCAGCCGGAAAAGTTGTTGCAACGTGGCCGTCAAGTGCACCCGTTGCGGAGAGAGGGAAAGCTCCATCACACAACGTAATCACATGTGAGGCGCTCGCAATCTTCTGCTTCAGCCAATCAATCAGAACCGAATTGTCGAGATCAGTTGTCATGCTGTTCTCAGTACTGGGAATTAATAGAATGTCCAC
>JAUXJX010000113.1 GCA_030624545.1 Bacteroidota bacterium
ATTGTCACATATGCGAGTAAGGGATTATTCTGCAGAGCGCGCCCCTATACCGGAAAAGGCGCCCGGGATTTCAAGTTTTTCACATTTAGTGGAAAAGTCCGATTCAGGGCATTGCCTTCCGGTCACGCTAGCAGCGCTTTTGCCATGATGACCGTCATTGCAAAACAGTATGACCAGTGGTGGATCAGGATACCAGCCTATACATTGGCAGTTTCTGTTGCGCTGCAAAGAATGGATGACCGGCAGCACTGGACTTCGGATGTGTTGGTGGGCGGTACAATCGGATATTTGGTAAGCAGTTCATTGGTGAACCGGTATAAGAACAAGCCACAAGGGACGTCCGTGCAGCCTCATGCCTCTAAAAACGGATTGGGTTTGAGTTTGAATTTTTAGATCCGGCGAAATTCCTCAAATAGGACCATTCTACCAAGG
Source organism: Bacteroidota bacterium (assembly GCA_030624545.1). Classification (GTDB taxonomy): domain Bacteria; phylum Zhuqueibacterota; class JdFR-76; order JdFR-76; family DREG01; genus JAUXJX01. Next base: position 433 of record JAUXJX010000113.1, read on the forward strand.
AGGAGTGAAAGATGTGCTTCTTCCTGTGGATATTCCCTTTCAAATTTTGGAACATTCTTCTTCACGGCGTTGTTCTAATTTAAGCGCCTGAACTTGTAGTATCCTGTCAATAAAAAGAATAATGCCAAGACACTTCAAAAACCTGAATATACTATTTGTCCTACTAATGCTGTTCCACAGCAGAGGTTTTTCCCAACCCCCCGATGGCGTTTCGGATTCGACGGCTCATGCTAAATATTCGGCCCAAATTCACCAAATCAATCCGGGCTTATCCTTTGTTTATGAAAAACCCGGCGCCTTCGATCACTTTAAGCGTTTCCCTGGAGACATTTCGCGTTACTTTCAAATTACTTTTCGGAAAAAAAATCTCATCAAGATAGGAGCGATGGCGTCAATCACCGCCTTGCTGGTGGCAGTGGACCAGCCATTACTCGACGAGACCAAGCGGTTTGGCAGACGAATCGGCTTAAACGGAAACAGAAGGATGAAAACGGCCTTTGAGATTGGCGGCTGGCCGATGGAGGTGCCGCATGATACAGATACGTGGCTATACTTCATCGGAGATGGCTGGGTTCAAACAGGCATTACCGCGGCCTTCCTGGGTTATGGTCTAATGGCGAAAAGTAATCGCGCCCTAACAACTTCCAGTCAATTGGCGGAAGGCTTGCTCACTACTGCTTTTGCCGTCCAATTGCTGAAGCACATCACCGGCCGGGAAAGTCCCCATGTTGCTACTGCTGATGCGGGCAAGTGGCGGCTATTCCCAAACCAGATTGAATACCACAAACGTGTTCCCAACTACGATGCTTTCCCATCCGGCCATCTGGCCGTCGCCATGATGACGGTCACTGTGATATCCGGGAATTATCCTGAAAACAAGTTGGTACGTCCTATTGGCTACTCGCTCATGACCATTCTTGCTTTCCAAATGGTGAATAACGGAGTGCATTGGGTCAGCGATTATCCGTTGGCGCTCTCGATGGGATATGCTTTTGCCAAAATTGCCCTTGAGCGCAGGGGAACGAGCCCAAAGAATGCCCATGCTGGAAGATCGACAAATTCCCCCCAAACATCTGTCCTCCCGTATGTGACCGGCGATGGGTTGGGAGTCAGATTTAGTCTTGCCTTTTAGTCTCAATTATTCACCGATGGCCTCAAAAAATCTAAAACTGAAACCGTCATGAAAAGGCCCGGAATCGAGAAACAATCGATTCCCGAAGGCCGTATTTTTTGATAAGTTTGGCGCCCAAGACTTAACCTGGATTATTCATAAAACGTCATGACTGTTATCCCGGCAGGCCGGGATCTTTTTGGCCACGATGGACTTAAGGACAAATATCATGAACAAACAAAAATTAATCTACCCCTTTGTTTTTGTGACATGCCTTTTCTTGATAACTGGATCGAGCATTCTTCAGCAGAACATTATTACGCCTGATTTGACTAAAATTGCGGAAGGCGATTGGCAGCTGTTTAATCGTACGGCCAAAGTCATAAAGGAGAATGATAAGACCGGTGTCTATTTTGAAGCAAAGCCAGGAAGTGGAGGGGCCTGGCTGAAAGAAATAGAGTTTACGAACGGCGTGATCGAATGCGATATCAAAGGCAAGAACGCCCCAGGGAGAAGTTTTGTCGGTATTGCCCTTCGTGGTGTCGATGAGAAAACCTATGACGCGGTCTATTTCCGGCCCTTTAATTTCAAAAGCGATGATCCGGCTCGTCGCGGCCATGGCGTCCAGTATATTTCCCATCCGGCCAATACCTGGAGTAAATTGCGTACGGAGCATCCCAATGTTTATGAGAGTGCGGTCGATCCCGTTCCGGATGCCAACGCCTTTTTCCATGTGCGACTTGTGATTGAAAAGCCAAAGGTGAGCGTTTACGTGAATGATGCAAAAGAACCGTGTCTTGTCGTCGACGAGTTGACGGATAGAAAAGGCGGTTGGGTTGGCCTGTGGATGGGAAACAATTCCGATGGCACATTCGCAAACCTGAAGATAGCACAAGCCACCAAAAAGAATTAGATGATCATCTAGTTCTTGACTTTCCTCAGATAACCTCTTAGCTTTCGATAAGAAATGCCGCTGTTGACGCGGGACCTCTTCGGCACAGAACGTTCCGGATGCTGGTTGCTGGGTGCTGGATACTGGATTCTGGATACTGGATACTGCCGGCTAGATATTGGGCAAATTCAAAAGTGGAGCCTTAGGATCTGAGAGGAGCAATCATGAGTGATCAGGATAGTCAAGATCAGAAAATGGATGAACTGAACCGGCGGGATTTCGTGAGGCTTGGAGCCATGACCGGCCTTGGCGCGATAATAACCGGTGTTGGGCTCGAAGGCTGCGCCGTCACAGGTACGGCGCGAAATCTGGGTCCGGCTCGAAGTGAACTCTTTGCCGCGCCGCCAATCGATCCGGTGCGCATAGGATTTGTTGGCGTGGGCGGCATGGGCTCGGTGCACGTCAAGAATTTGCTAAAGATTGAAGCCGTTGAAATGCGGGCCATTTGTGACATTGTAGAGGAGAAGGTCATCCGGGCGCAAGAATGGGTAGAAGAAGCCGGGCAGCCAAAGCCTGCCGGGTATTCCCGCGGTGAATACGACTTCCTGCGCATGTGCGAAGAGGAAGACCTGGACCTGGTCTTTAATGCAACGCCGTGGCGGTGGCACGTGCCAATCTGTGTAGCGGCTATGAAGAATGGAAAGCATGCGGCTACCGAAGTGCCCGCGGCAGTCACGATAGATGAGTGCTGGCAATTGGTGGAAAACGCCGAAAAATACCGGAAACATTGCATCATGATGGAGAACTGCAATTACGGCCGCCGCGAAATGCTAATCCTGAATCTCGTTCGTAAAGGTATGCTGGGTGAAATATTACACGGTGAGTGCGGCTATCTACACGATCTCCGCGAAGTAAAATTTGACTACGACGGAGAGGGTCTGTGGCGCAGAGACCACTCCATGAAACGGAACGGTAATCTTTATCCCACCCATGGGCTCGGTCCGGTGGCGCAATGCATGAATATCAACCGAGGGGATCAATTTGACTATCTTGTTTCCATGAGCAGTCCTTCCAGGGGACTGCAGGAATACGTCGAGAAGACCTTTCTACCGGGCTCACCGGAGCGCAAAGAAGAATACCTCCTTGGCGATGTAAATGTCAGTCTGATCAAAACCGCGAAGGGAAGAACAATTCTTCTTAGCCATGACACGAATTTGCCCAGGCCGTACAGCCGCCTCAATCTCTTGCAGGGTACGAAGGGCATTGTCCACGGCTATCCGGACAGAGTTCACATCGAGGGCATAAGCCCTGCCCACCGCTGGGAAGAGCTTGAGGATTATCGGGAAGAATTCGAACATCCGTTGTGGAAAACATTTGGCGAAAGCGGCAAAGGCGTCGGTCATGGCAGCATGGACTTTATCGAGGATTACAGGTTGATTAAATGCCTGCGTGAAGGCCTGCCCATGGACATGGATGTTTACGATGCGGCCGGGATCAGCGCGGTATCGGAACTGACCGAGCGGTCCGTGGCAAACGGCAGCCAACCGCAAGACGTCCCCGATTTCACCAGGGGTGCTTGGAAGACCTACCAGCCGCTGGGGGTCGTGGAGGCGTGATTTTTATGCCGGGCTAAGGTATTTCTTTTTTGACCGGATTAACAAGATGAACAGGATTAAAGTGAGAGAATTGCCGCAGGGCCAATGTGCCTTGGCACTCGAATAATCAAGCAGAATTCCTTTTATCTGGTTTAATCCCCGCCTGCGTGCAGCAGGCTGTTGATCCCGTTATCCTGTCTAATTTAACAAAAAAAACGGCAAGGAGAACTCCCTGCCGTTTTAAAAGCCTCACATGAGGAGGCAATGCGCAAATTATACAGAGCTACGGAGAATTGGGAATACGGTTGCAAAAAAAGATGCGGGCCCATGCGAATTCTTAAATAGTAGTGTGATGGCTTTCAAATTACGGAAAATGGTCTTCAGGAATTCGGTTTCCTGCGGCTAGTAATATTTAGAGGCGTGCCTAACCCATCAGTGCCTTAAAAACCGCCTGTCATCACACCTGTCCAGGTTATTTCTTCCTAACCTAAAATCCATTTCCAGTTTTTTTCTGGTGCCGAATAGTGCGCAGCAAATATATTATGCCAGTCTGAACCTGAACCGCCGGCAATTAACCATTTGAGAAAGCCACAATTGCACCAAGTACAAATACATTCAGAACCTGACCTCACCGAAAGCCAGGTCAAGGCCATCGTTACGCTCGTCAACTCTATTTGGCCGGATAAAGACAAAACCATATCCGAACTAATCGCTGACTGGCTTGCACAGATTCGTCAAATGCAGAAATCAAAATCCGGGAAAGATGGCAACCATGCCACACACTTTCTCATTTCGGAAGGGAACAAAGCGATTGCCCATGCCAGAATTTTCCCACGTGAGATTTACACGCCGGACGGTCTACTCAAGGTGGCGGCCCTCGCCAGTGTGTGTGTGGACGCGAACCATCGTGGAGAAGGTCTTGGTGCCGCCGTGGTTCGATGTGCGTTTGAGATGGTTGACCGGGGCACGTTCCCGGTCTCTTTGTTTCAAACCGGAGTTCCGGGCTTTTATGAGCGCCTTGGCGCGAGATCGGTTGACAACAAATTCGTAAACTCGGGGTGCGACAAGGATGCAGAGGCAAGTCCCTGGTGGGACAAATATGTGATGATCTATCCGGGCGAGTATCGCTGGCCGGAAGGAATAATCGATCTCAATGGTCCCGGTTATTGATTAGACATCGTCATATTCATTGGGGCCGTCCAAAAGGACATCAGGTGTATTACGAGGCTTCGTCGTGAGCTCAGCCGAACGGAACGCAGTGACGAAGTAATCCCCAGCAATTGAGCACAAATGTAGGAGATTGCTTCTCCCGGCCAGCCGGGATCGCAATGACACAACTCTTTTTGGACAGCCCCACGTCAAGAAGTCACAGGGTGAGGGAAGAGTAGCAACCTTCCGAGATCAGAATCTGTTTGACGGATTTCTTCCAATGAAATTAATCTGTCAATATTCTTGAAAACCGCCAACCAGACGTCTCCTTCCAATGTATTTTTTTTCGATTCAAAATCTATATCCAGTTTTGCTTGTGCTTAACAGTACGCATCAAATATATTGAGTCAGGCTGAAATTGAAATCGGTTGGTGAGCTTACTTTGGGATCATAAAAATGGCTGAGAAGAAATTATCCGTTTTTGAAAAATATCTTACGCTGTGGGTTTTGCTGTGCATCGCCGTTGGCATTGTTTTAGGCAAGACAGCCCCCGAAATTGCAATCAAATTGGATTCTTTTTCGATCTACCAGGTATCCATTCCTATCGCCATCTGCTTGTTCTTCATGATGTATCCAATCATGGTGAAGATAGATTTTGGCGAGGTAATAACCGCAGCAAGAACACCCAGGCCGGTAGCCTTGACATTGATCATCAATTGGGTGATCAAGCCGTTTACCATGTTCTTGATTGCTTCCTTCTTTTTGGGATATCTTTTCAAGGGCTTTCTGCCCGGCACGGAAATCATCAACGGCGGTCAAGAAGTTGAGCTGTGGAGGAGTTACATCTCAGGCGCGATTCTTCTGGGCATTGCGCCGTGTACGGCCATGGTCCTAATGTGGGGATACTTGGCAAAGGGCAATGATGGCTTGACTATTGTCATGGTCGCGATCAATTCCATTGCTATGCTTTTTCTATACGCGCCCCTCGGAGGCTTCTTATTGGGGGTAAATGCGATGCCTATACCCTGGCAAACCATACTGTTGTCGGTGACAATCTACGTGGCCTTGCCACTCATTGCCGGATACTTTTCACGAAAATGGATTATCAAATCCAAAGGGCTAGAATGGTTTCAAACGAGGTTTCTCCATTGGCTCACGCCGGTGAGTATTGTTGCGCTTCTTGCCACATTAATGCTGCTATTCTCCTTTAAGGGAGAGGTTATATTGAAATATCCTCTCACCATAGTCTGGATTGCCATTCCGCTTTTTATTCAAACCATATTCATTTTTGTTCTAGGATACTTTGTTCTGGCAAGATTATTAAAACTCTCTTATCACGATGCCGCTCCTTCCGCGATGATCGGCGCTTCGAATCATTTTGAGGTTGCCATCGCCACGGCAACAATGCTTTTCGGATTATCATCTGGAGCAGCGCTGGCGACGGTGGTTGGTGTCCTAATTGAAGTACCGGTAATGCTGATGCTGGTTTCAATTTGCAAA
>JAUXJX010000528.1 GCA_030624545.1 Bacteroidota bacterium
GGAGACCAATTATGCACACTGTTTGAAAGTGGATCATTGGTTACATTGCGTTGATTAGCTCCATCTGGTGACATCACGTAAATCTCTCGATTTCCATCACGAGTTGTGTTAAAAGAAATCATCGTTCCATCAGGTGACCATCGAGGGACATAGTCTGTAAACTTATTATGGGTGAGCCGTTTGACGTTGGTTCCATCTGTGTCCATTACATAGATTTCCGGCTCTTTCTCATCGCGATCGGAATGAAATACTATTTGCTTGGAATCCGGTGACCAGTCGGGATCACCATTGCGAGAATTCTCATCCGTTAACTTTCTCAATTCATTTCCATCAATGTTCATCACATATACTGCTTCTTCTGAATCGGAATAACTCATGAAAAGAACTTTCTTACCATCAGATGATATGGATGGGAGATATTTGGCTGTTTGAGTATAAGTCAGACGTTTAACATTGCTGCCATCGGAATTCATAATATAAATCTCTTGTATCCCGTCACGATTTGAATCAAAAACAATTTGCTTTCCATTCGGAGACCAGGTTGCGCCCCGAGACATTGGCGCGTCTTTGTCACAATTTATTGTTTGGGCGTACGTTGACGTTATTTGGATCAACAAACAAAAACCAGCAAAACCTAAGATTGATTTGGTTGATAACTTTCTCATCGCTTTTCCTCCTCACTTTGTTTACGTTTAACAAATTCGAAGATAGGTGTTACATACATAAGCTATGGAAGAATGGGGCAAAAAGATTCAAATATGCAGTAATTTGCGCAGAGGTGCAGCCAGCCGCTTTTTCAACATGCTGAGTCGCTGCCTTAAACGGAAGATCCCAGGGCGGTTTCCAGGTTGGAACGGTAGTTCCGGCTCAGCTTTAGTTTAGTGCCATCATGTAAAATGATGATATAATCTCCATGTTGGTAGGGCTGTAATTCCTTGATGCGATCGAGATTTACAATTGTAGAACGGTGAACGCGTTGAAACTTCGAGGGATCGAGGCGTTTTGCCAGGCCTTTGATGGCTTCCCGCAAGAGATGAGATTTTTTATTAACATGGAGGCAAACGTAATAGTCCGCAGATTCAATCCAATCTATTTCTGCTGTCTTGATAAAGAAGACACGTCCTCTCTCTTTGATGACCAAACGCTCCAGATAATTCTCAGCCTGATTTTCGCCCGAAGTCCGATCTGAACTCAGCGTTTCCTTGTGGGTTTCCATAAGAGCGAATAAACGATCGGTCATTTTTCTGGTTCTTTTCTCTCTTATGTGTTGCTTGGCTCGAGCGAGAGCATTTGTAAACTGCTCATCCGAATAAGATTTTAACAGATAGTCCAGAGCATGCACTTGAAAAGCCTGCAAGGCATACTCATCATAAGCCGTTACAAAAACAACCACAGGCATTGTTTCAGTAGCTATCTTGGATAGCACTTGAAATCCGTCCATTCCGGGCATCTGGATATCCAGGAAAAGCAAATCAGGAGATTTTTCAGCGATTGCTTTTATGGCCTTCTTACCATTCGAATAGGAACCGACTACTTCGATTTCTGCATCTCTTTGGAGCAGAGCTTCAATTCCTTTCCGCGCAAGAGGTTCATCGTCAACAATTATAGTTTTTATCCGGGTCATTATGATCGACCTTCCCGGGTGAGGGTGTGAAATGGAATGGTCAAGTTGACCGTGGTTCCGCTTTCTTTTATATGGCTAATTTCTAACTTTTGCTCTTGTCCATAAAGCTTCTCAAGTCGCGCACGTGTGTTAGACAAACCTACACCGTCCCCGTCAGCAAAATTCTTATCCGAAAAACCTTGTCCAGTGTTTCTGATATATAGATCCAGATTACCGTCATTTTTCTTGACACTGATTTCGATAGTGCCGTGATCCGGGTTTGTTGCGATACCATGCCGGATCGCATTCTCGACGAGCGGTTGCAGGATCAAATTCGGCACGCGTGCATCCAGAGTCTCCGGCTGTACGTTCATTTTAACTGTCAGCCGGTCTTCAAATCTCACTTGCTCAATCTCTAGATAACGCTGGAGGAACTCAAGCTCTTGTTTCAGGGAGACTTCGTGATCTCCCGCATTTTTGAGAATGAGGCGAAGGAGATCACTAAGGCCGGCAAGCATGTCCGTGGCTGCTATATTGCGATTGTTTCTTACCAGTGATGCAATCGAATTCAGCGTGTTGAAAAGAAAATGCGGATGTAATTGCATCTTCAGGGCCTGTAACTGGGCCTGTGCTAGTTGCGCTTCCAGGTGTAAAGAACGGACTTCCACTTCATTAAATTTTTGATAATAGCGTAATGCATGCGCAATACCGAGAATAGCCCAGTAAAGCGCGACGCTTAAATGAATCCGGATACTGCCCAGCCGGTCGAGATAGAGGCCCCAAAACGAGTTACTTGCTAACGGCCATGGCTTGACTAACAGATGCATGCCTGTGTCCGCCGCAAAATGAAGCAGGCAGACGGCAGTGCTAATCAACAAGTGCAAAAAAAGCCTGGCCTTCCAGCGCTCCAGGCTGATGGGTTTTTTTTTCACTAACCCCATAATCAGAAAGGAGATGACAATCCATAGGCCCCATCTTGTACCTTCCATCGCTAGCACTTGGGACCAGGATACGTTGAGCCCCTCTCTGTTCCACCCTATGAATGACTGCGTCGAAATAAGACCAATGACGATGATCCAGA
>JAUXJX010000479.1 GCA_030624545.1 Bacteroidota bacterium
CCGTGTGGAGTTGAAACCATACATCCAGGTAGTTGGCCGCGAAGGAAAAGTCATGCGAATGACGGTTTCACTGGAAATGGCGGCAGAGACAGAGGACCGACTCGCCTTCTGGCATTTACTGCAGGAGCTTTCCGGAGTTCGCTCCACAATTTCGGAGCGGGCCGCTGATGAATTGAAGCGTGAATTGGAGCAGGCATTACAGCGAGCGAAGAAAGAGGTCTCCGCGGATTATGAAACCAAGATTTCCCAGTTGCAAAAAGACCACGAGAGAATTTATCAAGAAAAACTTGCCCAGAAGCTTTTGGCCCTCAGCGGCTATAGCCTGGATTCCAAGACGTTGGAGATGTCGCTACGGGAATTTGTGAAGCATGGAACAACAAGCCAAAACAAGGAATAGAACACGGATTTTCACGGATTTCACGGATCAACAATCCGCGGAAGTCGGCCTGATCCGCGCCATCCGCGTTCTATAAAGAATGCAAGCCATTTTGACCAAAAACATCAAAACCTTCAAACACGGCGTTCATCCGGAGGAGTATAAGGAGTACACCAAGGATCTGCCCATCGAGCGGATGCCCTTCATGGACGAGATCGTGCTGCCGCTTAGCCAGCATTCCGGCTCTCCTTCCAAGCCGATCGTGAAGCAAGGCGAAAAGGTCTACCGGGGCCAGCTAATCGCGGATTCGACAGGCTTTGTTTCCGCCACGCTGCATGCGTCCGTCACGGGCTGGGTAAAAGTTATTGAACCACGCAATCATCCGTCCGGACAGATGGTGGAATCCATCGTGATTCAAACGGATCGATATTCGCCCCAAACTCTGTATGACGAACGTGAATTGGACTGGCACAGCCTTTCGCCGCAGGAGCTTCTGGCGGTGATTCAAAAGGCAGGCTTCGTTGGCTTGGGAGGGGCCGCCTTTCCCACGCATGTGAAGTTAACCATCCCCGAGGGGAAAAAGGCAAAATTCTTTATGGTGAATGCCGCTGAATGCGAACCCTATCTGAACAGCGACTACCGCATTCTGCTGGAGCGAACAGACGCCATCTTTCTTGGCATCCGCATCTACATGAAGGTCTTGGCTGCGGAGAAGGTCTACATCGGCACCGAGACCAACAAGTGGGAAGCCATCGATACTCTTGGGCGCCGGATGCCTGATGATTTGCCATGTGAGATCGTCCCACTGGAGACGAAATATCCGCAGGGCGCGGAAAAAATGTTCACAGAAGCGGTGCTCCACAGGGAAGTGCCAAGTGGGAAACTGCCCATCGATATCCAGGTGATTGTCAATAACGTGGGGACCGTTGCCGGGGTCGGCGAAATGTTCAAGTATGGTCAGCCTCTTATTGAACGGGTCGTCACCGTGACCGGTCCCGGTATTCGAAAGCCGGCAAATCTTATGGTTCCCATCGGAACCAAACTGTCGGATGTGATCGACTATTGCGGCGGCATGAACGACAACACCAGGCAAATCCTATTCGGCGGCCCCATGATGGGCGCGGCGCAACGATTCCTGGATGTGCCGATCATGAAGGGAACATCGGGAATCCTATTTCTAACCGATTACCAAGTTTTTCCGCGCGAGGAATATCCCTGCATTCGTTGCATGAGATGTGTGGATGCATGTCCCGTTTTCCTCAATCCCAGCCGCCTCGGGGCACTGGCGAAAGTCAGGCTCTACGAAGAAATGCCGGATTATCACATCATGGATTGCATGGAATGCGGTTCCTGCTCCTATGTTTGTCCTTCCAACATTCCACTCGTGCAAAGATTCCGGGTTTCGAAGGCATTGTTGAGGGAAAAAATGGCGAGAGAAGAAGCCGCCTGAGATGGACTCGGAAAAACCGAAACTACTTCTCACCACCTCACCGTTTCTGAAGCATCACGAAGACACTGCCTATATCATGTGGCAGGTCAATTACAGCCTGGTTCCGGTTGTGTTGTCAGCCGTCTATTTCTTCGGATTGAGCGCCGTGCTGGTGACCGCTGCTTGTGTCGCCGGCGCCGCAGTCCCGGAAGGGCTCATCAGCCGATTTGTACGCAAGAAAGATACATTGAAGGACGGCTCGGCGCTCATCACAGGTGTGCTGCTGGCGCTAACGCTGCCGCCCGGAATTTCCCTGTGGATGGCGTTTGTGGGTGGGGCCATCTCGATTATCCTGGGGAAGCTGATCTTTGGAGGTATCGGCTATAGCATTTTCAATCCTGCGCTGGTAGGCCGGGCCTTTCTTCAGGCTGCATTCCCCGAAGCGATGACCACCTGGTCTGCCCACACCACAATTAGAGATTTTTTCATTCTGCGCGGCGACAATTTGGCTCTCCCGTTTTTCAAGGCCGAGGTCAGCGCGATCACTGGCGCGACGCCGCTGGCACAAATGAAATTTGATTCGGAATTTGCCGAGCTGTCTGATCTCTTTTGGGGCTCAACATCGGGTTCGCTGGGCGAAACCTGCTCCATCGTTATTTTGATTTGCGGAGTATATCTGGCCCTTCGGAATGTGTTGAACTGGCGAATCCCGGTCAGCATTCTTGCGACAGTGTTTATCCTTGCAGCCATTCTTTTTTGGATTGATCCGGCGAAACACCCGACGCCGACATTTCATCTGTTTTCCGGCGGCTTGGCGCTGGGCGCAATTTTTATGGCCACCGATCCGGTAACGTCACCTATTTCCCAGAAAGGCTGCTGGATCTTTGGCATTGGCATCGGAATTCTCGTTATGGTTATCCGTATTTTCGGAGGCTTGCCAGAGGGCGTGATGTATGCAGTTCTGATCATGAATGGGGTTGTGCCTCTCATAAACAGGGTGACACAGCCGAGAATCTATGGAACCCGGAAGAAGGAAACTTGATGTGAAACAAACTCGCCCCCCTTGGACGGAGTTTATCCCTTCGGCTGGCTCAGGACGCAGCTTCGATACGCGACTTGTCAGAATGTCCA
>JAUXJX010000161.1 GCA_030624545.1 Bacteroidota bacterium
ATCTAAGAAATGTACGAATAGATCATCTTTCCTGGGAATAGGTCTCGAACTATCTAATACGGAGAACCGAATGACAAAAACTTTGCAAGCCGTTTTCGATGGGAAAGTGCTGCGACCCGATGAGCCTCTGGAGTTAGAACCCAACACGCACGTTCGGCTGACGATTGAAACCATTGACTCACCCAAATCTGAATCTTGTTCTTTCCTTCAAACAGCTCGTTCATTGTCTCTAGAAGGGCCTCCCGACTGGTCAGCTCGATTGGAAGACTATCTCTATGAAAGAAAGAACACCACTTCCGAATAAAATCTTTCTAGATGCCTCATTCGCAATAGCCCTGTCTTCTAAGAAGGATCAGTATCACAAAGCTGCTCTCGGCCTTGCAGAGAGGATAGAGAAAGACAACGGTTATTTGATAACAACTCGTGCCGTTGTTCTTGAAATCGGAAATGCCCTGGCGAAGCTGCGATACAGAAATGAAGCCTTCGAATTATTGAATTCCTTGGAAGCAGACCCAAATGTAGACATCGTGCCAATTACTGAAGAATTATACAAAAGAGCATTAAAGCTTTACGGCGAAAGGAAAGACAAAGAGTGGGGCATGACAGATTGCATATCGTTTACTGTGATGCAAGAAAATGGTTTGGAACAGGCGTTGACGACTGACTTGCATTTTGAACAAGCCGGCTTTTACGCTCTACTCAAAGAAAGCTAAGCTAGAAGTCATCTCCGCTTTCCTCAGCGTTCTCTGCGAGCTCTGTGGTTAATCTCCTTACTCCCCCTTCCAACCCGGCCCTCTCACCACACGTCCCGGTTTCGCATTAGTATGCTCGCCGTCCTTTAGCACCTGCACACCGTTCACGAAAACGTCCCTCACGCCGGTAGAATATTGGTGCGGTTCCTCAAATGTGGCGTGGTCCTGGATGGTCTCGGGATCGAAGAGGACCACGTCGGCGAAATGGCCAACTTTGAGAGCACCTCTTCTCTCGATCTTCAGATTTTCTGCAGGGAATGACGTAAGCCTACGGATGGCCTCTTCCAACGGAATGACTTTCTCCTCGCGTACATATTTACCCAGCAGGCGGGCGAAATTCCCGTAGGCCCTTGGATGCGGGTTGGACTTCAGGAATACACCTTCCGGTGCGGCAGATTCGGCATCGGAATCGAAGGCGACCCAGGGCAGAGCAATTTGCTTTTTTACATTCTCCTCGGACATGAGGAAATACACCGATCCCACCCGGCTGCCATCTTCGATAACCAGATCCATTGCCGTCTCCTCCGGCGATTTGCCGCGCGAGGCGGCCACTTCGGCCAGGGTCTTCCCGGTAAGCGATTTAAGCTCTTCGGTGCGAAATCCAACCAGCAAGACTTTTTCGGCGCTGCCGGCAAGAAGGAGAAGATTCTCCCACTTGTCGGTCGGGGTCTTCATCTCTTTGAGGACGCGCCTGCGGATGTCCGGGTTTTTCAATCTTTTCACCCATTCCTCAAAGCCGCCTTCCTGCACCCAGGGCGGCATCGTCGCATTCAACCCGGTGGCGCCGGCAGTGTAGGTATACATGTCCGCCGTAATCTTTAGCCCTTCCTTTTGAGCAGCCTCGACCTTCTCGATGACCTGGTCTATCTTGTGCCAGTTGGCTTCTCCGGCCGCCTTGAGATGATAGATTTCAGCCGGGATGTTCGCCTCCCTGGCAATGGTAGTTAACTCATCGACCGCTTCCAGAAGCTGGACTCCCTCGCTGCGCATATGGGAAATATACATCCCGCCATACTCGGAAGCAATCTTGCATAATTCAATGAGTTCTTCCGTGCCGGCATAAAAGGCCGGTGCATAAATCAGCGACGAACCGACGCCCAGAGCACCCTCCTCCATGGCCTGACGCACTAGTGCCCGCATTCGCTCCAACTCGTCTTCGCTAGGCGGGCGGTCGTCAAAGCCAATCTCATGGATGCGCACGGTAGTGGCCCCCACGAAGGAGGCGATATTTGTTGAAATCCCGCGTTCCACCAGGTACTCCAAATATTCTCCGAGAGTGGTCCATTCGATGTCGTACTTGATATCGCCCTGGTCTTTGGCCCCTTCGTCCTTCATCTTCTCACTTAGCGGTCCCATGGACCAGCCTTCGCCAAACACTTCGAGGGTCACACCCTGTCGAATATCACCCTGTGAACGGCCATCCTCGATGAGCGATTCTGTGGCCCAACTGAGCATGTTGATGAATCCCGGCGCCACCGCCATCCCGGTGGCATCGATCTCCACTGCGCCGGTGCCAAAGTCGAATTCACCAAATGCCGCAATAGTGTCCGCATCGATGGCAATGTCGGAAATATATGGACTTGCGCCACTACCGTCGTAAACCAGGCCATGGCGGATGACGACATCATATTTAGATTCAGTCGAGCATCCGACAAGGAACAAAGTTATGAGAATAAATAGATTCCGAATGATCAATTTCATTTACAAGCTCCTTTTAAGTTCTGTAGGATGAAAATCAAACCGCCAAGACGCGAAGGACGCGAAGAATAGAAAGAACTCTTTGCGCTCTTGGCGCCTTCGCGGTTCAAAGTTCTTCCAATATTGAACTCGCTACAATGTTCGCCACCCGGCTGCGCAGCCGAACCACCTCGGTTCCCCATTTGTCCTCGGGATGTACCCGGTTGGCCAGGAGTATCACGATGGTTTCCGTCGGAGGACTGATCCAGATCGACGTGCCGGTATAGCCTGTATGCCCGTAACCGCCTTCCGGGAATAGATCCCCGCCGTTGGACGAATAGGCAGACGAAACATCCCAACCGAGTCCGCGGCCGGCCTCCGGAATGGCAGCATAGATGCCGGTCATTTTCTTTACACTCAGCGGACTGAAAATCCGTTTGCCGCCGTACTCCCCGCCGTTCAGCATCATCAGGGCAAACACGGCCATGTCGTCCGCGTTGGAGAAGAGACCGGCATTCCCCGAAATGCCGCCCAATGCCCGCGCCAGCGGATCGTGAACGGTTCCTTTCAGCGGTTTCCCATCAAACACCTCGGTCGGAACGATGAGATCGGCATAGGATTGCATCAGGGGGCTGGCCGGATCCGGCTCGGTCTTTCCGATCTGCGGAATGTATCCTGTGTGCCTCAAACCGAGGGGTTCAAAAATATGCTTCCGGCTGAACCGATGCACATCCATGCCGCTGACCTGCTTGATGATCTTGGCCTGCGTGATAAAGCCGAGGCAGCTATAGTGGAATTCATCTCCCGGCGCATTGCTTTTGTCGAGCCTGCCCATAAACGCCACGGACGAATCTATTGAACAGGTATAGCCATACCTTTTCTGCAAACTGTCGGCGTTATAATAAGGCGGCAAGCCCGAGGTGTGGGTGAGCAGATGATAAAGCCGTGCAGCCGGTGCCGAACCTCCGTTGGTGGCCTGGAAGGTTCGGAAATCCGGCACGAATTGCGAAATGCGATCCTGCAGACGCAGCTTACCTTGCTCGATCAGAATCATTATGGAGGTTGCCGTCGCCATCGGTTTGGTGATGGAAGCCAGATCGAAAATCATGTCCGGCGTCATTTTCTTTTTGGTTGGAACAATTTGGGCATAGCCGAAGGCCTCGCGTATGACAACCCTGCCGTGTCTCACAACCAGAAGAACCGCGCCGGGAATGTAGCCATCTTCGATGGCTTCCTGAATGACCGGACGAACTCGCGCCAACTGCTCGGCCGACATGCCCACTTCGGCGGGATGCGCTTTTGGCAGAGGCTGAGCGACCGCATGAATCGCAAAGATGCAAGTGAGACTAAATCCTACGAGAAATGAACGTGGCCGGCTCATTGAAACTCCATATATTTAAACACCGAACAACACTACACTATTTGGCAAATCAATGCGTCTGTTTAACTGTTTGTTTTTATTTAATCTCTGCGCTCTCAGCGACCTCTGCGGTGAATCATTCAGGTTAATTATTATTCGATTTTCTTGTTCATTTTTGGCTTTTCAAATACACCAGCGTGGCGCCCCAGCCGCCTAGCTCAGGCGGCGCATCCCGAAAAGATCCGACCTGGGGATATTTCTCCAATTCCCGCAGGACCACCCACTTTAACTTACTTTTGCCTTTGCCATGAATAATCCGCAGGGAGCGCAAGCCAAGCTCCTCCGCGTTGAAGAGAAAATCATGGATCATTTCCGGCACCTGTTCCGGATAGAATCCGTGCAGGTCCAGCACATCGGTGACGACCACCGCATCGGGAACGATTTCTTCTTCAACCAACTGATCGTCGCCTGTCTGTCCGACATCCGAGCGACTTTGGTATTTTCCCTTCCTTTTCCAGATATTCTTCCAAAAGCCCATACTGCTTATAAATTTTGCACTCCTGGGCATCAAAAGCAATGCTTTTTTGCCTGGAAATGTCCCATCTGAAATCAAAAGATTAAGAAGGTTTGGCTTGTTATTTGAGACATTTTATTATACATTCATCTCGATTGCCAAAGAGGCAGACCAGATGATTGGAATATTAATCAAATAATTCTCGCCGCCGTTCAGCCTGCTGCTCCTGCCACAATTCGAAAAATCCTGCTCTCCGGATTTAGACGAATGGGAGGGAAAATGACACTCACAGAAAACGAAATCAACAACAAACTTGCCGAAATGGATGGCTGGTCTCTAGACGGAAAGCTGATCTGGAAACGATTTGAATGCAGCAACTTTATGGGCGCGGTTGACTTTGTCAATCGTTTGGCCGCAGAAGCCGAAAGAATGAATCATCATCCGGAAATCCTTATCAGCAAAGGGAATCGCGTTACCCTCTACCTTACAACTCACGATGCCGGACAATTGACCGAAAAGGACTTCCAATTGGCAGGCAAGATTGACACAGCATTTGGCGCAGGCAATTGATTCTAACCATCCAGGTGCCCGCTAGACTTCATTCGTGATCAATCTCTTCCAGCCATCATGCCCCACGCATTTGTTCGGACGCGCCTTACCCCTTCGGAAGTCGCAGAGCAGCTTTCAGATGAGATTTTCAATTATTCAGACACGATCATCAGAGTCCGCAAGAGCTTCCTGCATCTTGATCGGCAAATCTTATTGCTGCCTTGTTTCGTTCTGGAACCGCCCGAGACGCGCAAGTTTTACATTCAGATCCGGCAAAAGGGCCCGGGAACCCTGCTAATCCGACTGGACACCCAGAAACGAGTGATCAAGACCGTGGGTGTTAGATTGGCGCTGGTATCGCTCGCCAAAAGGATCAGCCAGATGGATACCTCAACTTCGGTTGAACCAGGCAACTTGAAAAGCTATTTTGAATTTGTGGATCTTGGTGCATCGGAACAAGCACTGGCGCTGCAGACCTTGCGAGCCAATCTGCGTGCTTACCTGTCTACGGCAGAACACAGAGAGCAGGCAAAAAAATATACAATCTCATTGCATGGGCTGGAACCGCCCTTCGAGTGGAACGAAATTTTCCATAGCTCCAATCCGGTTGAAATCGAAATTGGCCCGGG
>JAUXJX010000552.1 GCA_030624545.1 Bacteroidota bacterium
CCAACGTATTACGCCTAATGGTGGGCGAGAAGGCTAGACCTGGCACAGCAGTTATCGAGACGTTGGTAATGCTGGAAACCAACGTGGACGATCTTAACCCGGAGATTTATGATTATGTGATGGCTCGCCTGCTTGGCAGCGGGGCATTGGACGTTTCTCTATTGCCTGTCCAAATGAAAAAGGACCGACCAGCCATCTTGATTCATGTACTTTGCCGACCAAACGACGTTGAGGCTCTGACCCTCATCCTGTTTGCTGAAACCAGTACTTTGGGAATACGTCAGCACTTTGTTACCCGGCACGCTTTGGCTCGAACTATCCAAGAAGTGGAGACATTCTATGGCTCTGTCCGAGCGAAAATCGCTCAGTGGGGAGAGGGACAAACAAAAGCTGCCCCCGAATACGAAGATTGTCGTCGTCTGGCGGAATTACACAATGTGCCGCTTCGCGAGATTTATCGGGCTACTGAAATGGCCATTGCAAATAGGAAGAAGTAAAGCTTTTGTCGCCCTTCCAAGTGATAGAAAAAACTCTACCGTCCCAGCAAGGTTTTTTCATCTGATGACCAAACTCTCCCGAACCGCGCCACGAGTAGAGAACGAACTGATGATTGTTAGCAAAATAACATTTCGGGCAAACAAGGAGCTAGCTAACAATCGGCTTACACGCGACCCCAACAGCCGAGCTTGAATACGAAGATCCATCGCGCAAGAAGTAGATTTTCATAGTCACGCTTTGAGCGGGCGCGTGAAGCCGGGCCGTTATATCTTTCGCACCGAAGGACAAGAAATTGGTAAATTCCAAAATAGAGGCCTTTAAGACAGACACAGGTATAGACGTCACGGCAATAACCACCGATCAGATGCGTGAAGTAGACCGCATCGCTATGGACGAAACGGGCCCGAATCTCTTCCAAATGATGGAAAATGCCGGCAGAAATCTTGCCCTGCAGGCGATCGAAGTGCTTGGCAGCGGCTGGAAAGAGGCAAACATCGTCGTACTCGCTGGTCTTGGCGGAAATGCCGGTGGTGGCATCTGCGCCGCCCGGCATCTGGCAAACAGGCAGGCAAATGTGCGACTCGCCTTGTCAAACCCGGATCGACTTGGTGAAGTTCCGGCTTTTCAACGCAAGATTTTCCATTCAACTTCAGCCAAGGAAGTCGAGATAGCAAATTTGACAGGCAAACGTCCTGACTTAATCATTGACGCAGTAATAGGTTACAGTTTAAAAGGGGCTCCGCGGGGTGTCGCTCTGGAACTTATCCAATGGGCGAATGAAACCGGAGCGCCGATCCTATCTCTGGACGTGCCGTCAGGCGTTGATTCGACCACCGGCGCAGCCGAAGGGGAGTACATTCAGGCAAAATGGACCATGACTCTTGCATTGCCAAAAACAGGGCTGTTGCCTGACAAGACCGGCGGCCTTTTCCTCGCGGACATTGGGATTCCGGAAGCGGTTTACGTTAAGATGGGATTGAATTACACCGATCCTTTTGCCGATCGATATCGAGTTCCGCTCCAGGTGCTATAAGAGGAACAGGAGACATCATGGCGGTAATCACACTGGAAAATCAGATCCTGCGCGCTTTGGTAGACCCTGAACAGGGAGCGGGCATCATGGCATTCTTTGCGAAGAAAGATGAAGCCTGTCTTTCACTTATGCCGGACACACGGTAGGAGAGCACCGGTTTGGATCGCGCCGGCTTTTTGATGATACCCTATTTCAATCGAATCCCAGGAGAGAGTCTTGAAGCTAAATTCATCATGCGTGTGGAGATGCTTTGACGATATGAATATGTCATTTCGAAGAATCCCGGCTCGCCGGGAGACTGAGAAATCTTAGCCTGAATAATTCATAGCCACAAAGTCGCGAAGACACAAAGTATTGGAAAATATAGAAAAGTTGAGATCCTTAAAAATTAGTCAAAAAAACTCGATTTTTTGCACACTGATGGCATAAGTGCTATGTTCTTAGTGACTTGGTGCCTTGGTGGCAAGAACTTATGAATAATGGACGTTAGATGTTTGTACACGCGCTAGGCATGAAAAGATTTCTCCCTCGGGCAGCCTATATGGCCTTGCACTCGTGACTCCCCTGACTGAGTTCGTCCCTCGTTGAAGATTTTCCTTGACTTTCCTTGCCCGGTGATGTAAGATCACTGCACAACACTGATTTTGCAATTTGATCGTTGGCATAAATCTTTGGTGGGAGGAGCCGTTTCCCGCCGACATCCGGGCAGATGACATAGTGCATTGGCAAACCACTCTGACTATTCGCAATGCCGAATCCGCTGCGCAGCAGCTACGTGATGCAAGGGTTTCGTTTGTTTCAACCGGGGTTGCCGAATTTGCGAAAGAGCAGCTGAATTTCAAAAAGGGATTTCTTATACGCGATCCCGATGGACACGCCTTGAGGGTAACGGAGAAATAGACAATGTTGACACCAATTGAAAATAGCCAATAGATTCGAGGAGAGCTATGGCATATCAACCGATTGAAAATTACGGGATTATAGGAGACATGCATACACTGGCCTTGGTTGGGATGGATGGATCCATCGACTGGCTCTGTTTTCCCCATTTTGA
>JAUXJX010000532.1 GCA_030624545.1 Bacteroidota bacterium
AGCTTTTGCCCCGCATAAAAAATGAGATTGCAGATAATATTGACCGGCGGGGTGGGCCAGAATCTTTGGTAATTGTTTCCTTTCCGAAAAATAGAGATTTTGATGGGAAAAACCTGCTGGAAATCAGCAGGATGATGAAGAAACCTGTGGTCGAAGCAGCGATATTTCTTGTCCTGAACGGCAGCCCAGGTATCATCTCGTTCAACATGACAGAATCTGACCTTGAATACTTCATGAAAAGGCCGTATGTCATGACTGGCTCTGATGGGAACATTCAGATTCCGGGCAGCAGTTTTCCTCATCCACGAAGCTATGGAACGTTCACGCGAAAGATCCGCAAATACGTGATTGAGGATAAAATAATCACGATGGAACAGGCCGTTCGAGCAGCAACTGCCCTCCCAGCAGAAGTTCTGGATCTGGACGACCGGGGAAAACTCGAAAAGGGATTTGCCGCAGATATAGTGGTGTTCAACCCGGATGAGATATCAGATAAAGCCACGTATCCAGATCCCCATCAATACAGTGTCGGAATTCGATTTTTAATCATAAATGGGGAAGTCGCCATCGAGGACGGCAAATATAACGGCAAACTTGCCGGGAAACCCTTGAGAATGAACAAAAAATAAACATGACATCTTTAATCAGCTCATAAAATGACCCCAAGAAGAAAAGAAGAGACAATGATGCTCTACTCTGCCGGTTTTTCACTCGGGAGGTCTTCTCGTTTCTTCTCCATCACGAGTTCTCCAGCAGGAACTCTTGATGGCAGCCGAAGAGAGAGAGAGGAATATTTCTGAGCATCGGAAAATCGTGTGAGTCATCATTGATGGAATGAAGTCCATATCATTTTGAGCTTTCTTCATAATTCATAACGCTTCGCATAACCGGCTGCCAAAAGCTGCAGAGCGAAGCGACGCAGCTTTTGGCAGCCCGCGTTGATGCAATTGTTATGTGTATTTTATTCACTATCTTCTTTTACAAGGTCATACAACTTATTCACTGTTTTCCAATTTCTTGTTGTGGCTGAAATATTCAGTATTTTCTCAAAATAATTATTAGTCAATTTAGTTCTTGCATAGCCATTGGGACAAAATAGGTATATATTTTTACCGGCAATGGCTAATTGATCTGACTTATCTTCTAATTCATTAATTACACTTAGAGAAGAATCAGATGGAATATCTGCAAGAAATGTGACATGAAGTTTTGTAATATCTTCTTTCCTCTCGCCATAAAATGGATTATTATCAATCAAATGTTTAAATTCATTCTTTGTTCGAATTATTACAGGTACAGAGAAACCAAAAGTTTGTTTTATTATTTTTTCAATTTTATCTGTTAATTCAGAAATATTTGAATGAGAGCATTCAAATATCACGTTACCACTTTGAATATAGGTTTTTACATTTTTTAAATTTAAGGATTCATAGAGAGCTCTGAACTCCTCCATCTTGATCTTTTTTTGCCCGCTTACGTTTATGCCACGAAGCATAGTAATAAATGTATTCATGAACGTTCATTTAGAAGTGGTGTTTTCGTCATATTTATGATGTAGCAATATAACGCCCTGCGCGTAACTTGCAGGCCCCGCATGCGCCTGTCAGGTTCATGCGCGTGTTAGACAGCGTGTCAAGCAAGGGCGTCCAGGAGGCGCGCCGCGACGAGACCCATGCTCTGAACAGCGGATCTCGCCTGGGCGGGTGTGACGCTCGCCTCAAATGGCCGCCCATGCCCAGAGCCCTCGCGATTCCGCAGACGATTCACGGCCACCGCCAAATCATAGAGAGCTAAGTCCAACTGTTCATGAGGACTAAGTTGGTCCGAGCGGCTTGCACAAAGGCTGACGGCCACGAATGCTTGGCCGAGAAGGGTCGGAAAATTGGCAGTCTCTGGATAGGATCCGAAGCGTTCAACGAGAACGTGTGCCGCTACTGCCTCAAGCAAGTCCTTTCCGGTTCCTGTCACGAGGGCTGCGTCCAGTACTCCGCGTCGTGCCCGACGAACGTACGCCTTCAGAGCCTCGGTGAGGCTTCTCCCACTCAAGTCTTCAAGCACGACCGGTAGCAGTTCCCCGGATTCCGTTAGATTGAACCCCTCTATCTGGAATGCATCCTGCAAGTCCCGGATTGCTTCGGAATCGACGAAATTTGGCGAGCCTTGGCGGAAGCCACCTACCCCGCAAACTAGAGATACCAACAGCACCACAAACCTCTCACCGGCTTCAATGTTGTTTTCAATCGCCCAATGCAGCACCGCTCGGATTCGCTTGGCCTTGCCGATAGGCCGTCCGCTTTGGTTCGGGTCGGCGTGAAGCAACCCAGCACGACGGATTTGGTCCTCAATCTCTGAGTGACTTGGCTGTCTCTTACCAGTTGGCGATTGCGAGTCGTCGACAAGGTGACTCAGTGCCGCAATCACAGCATCAGTGAGAGGTGCCCCTTCTTGCTTGGATCGGGTCATGTTAGTTCTGTCTGTCTAACGTCATCATCAGCTGCACCGCCTTTAGGTATCGGCTGTATGAAATTGTTGTACATTTTAATTCTATTTATTCATTTCTCTTTCTAGATCTATATGCATTGCAAATAATGCCATTTCATTGCGAATCTTACCTTCAATATTTGATTCCGGCAAGTCCACATATTCTCCGATTCAAATTAATCGTCATCGAAAG
>JAUXJX010000031.1 GCA_030624545.1 Bacteroidota bacterium
CGGACTCGCTAAAGAAGATAATTGTAAAGGAAAAGCCGGATGCTTTGCTTCCGACTATGGGAGGTCAGACCGGGCTGAACGTGGCAGTTTCGCTTGCAGAAAGCGGTTTCCTCGACGGGGTGGGAGTTGAGTTGATCGGCGCGAAATTGGAGGCTATAAAGAAGGCAGAGGACCGGGAGTTATTCAAGCAAGTTATGGATGAGGTCAGACTGGAAACTCCCATGGGAGGTATTGCCCGTTCATTGGCCGACGCGCACCGATTGAGAGAACGAATCCCCTTCCCCATGATTGTGCGCCCTGCCTTCACGCTCGGCGGCACAGGTGGGAGCGTAGTCTACAACATTAAGGAATTTGAAGATCAAGTCTCCTGGGGTCTGCACAATAGCCCGATTTCCGAAGTGCTTATTGAGGAATCCGTACTCGGATGGAAAGAATATGAGCTGGAGGTGATGCGCGACTTAGAGGACAATGTCGTCATCATCTGCTCTATCGAAAATCTCGACCCAATGGGGATCCATACGGGGGATAGCATTACCGTTGCACCAGCGCAAACGCTGACCGATCGCGAATACCAACTCCTACGAGATGCGTCGATCAAAATTATACGTGCAATAGGTGTCGAAACCGGTGGATCCAACATACAATTTGCCGTTAATCCTGACAACGGCCAGTTGGTTGTGATTGAAATGAATCCACGAGTATCTCGCAGTTCCGCATTGGCCTCAAAGGCCACGGGCTTTCCTATTGCGAAGATTGCGGCCAAGCTTTCTGTCGGCCTCACTCTCGCTGAGATCCCTAACGACATCACACGGAAAACCCCGGCCTGTTTTGAGCCAACCCTGGATTATGTGGTGGTTAAGTTTCCTAGATGGAATTTTGAAAAATTTCCTGGTGTAGATCGGCAGCTTGGCACGCAGATGAAATCTGTTGGGGAGGTCATGTCTATTGGCCGGAGTTTCAAGGAGGCCTTGGGGAAGGCGGTCAGTTCGCTTGACACTGACTTGTTTCTCTGGGATGACGATGACGGGCAAGATTTGCACAACATGAAAAAAGAGGACCTTTCGCCTGACGAGTGTGAATGGGTTGAAAAGGGTTTGCGGTATCCCAGCGATAATCGCCTGTATTTTGTCAGATTGGCCCTGAGGATTGGCTATACCTATGAGGAATTATTCTCGCTGACGGGCATCGATCCCTGGTTTTTGAGCCAAATCGATGAGGTGATTGAGACGGAAGATGAGGTTCTCAGCTATAAAGGTAGGTTGCAGGAGATTCCTGTCGAGAATTTGCGCAGGATCAAGAAGAGGGGAATTTCGGATCTGCAGTTGGCGTATTTGCTCGAAGTTGATGAAGCCGAGATTTATTCTCTTCGAAAGAAGTTGGGTGTGACTGCCTCCTTCAAAACTGTAGATACCTGTGCGGCCGAATTTGAAGCCGAAACCCCTTACTACTATTCGACCTATGATCAAGAGAATGAGGCAATCCCGAGCAAAAATAAGAAGATCATCATATTGGGCAGCGGGCCAAATCGAATTGGACAGGGAATTGAATTTGACTATTCTTCCGTGCATGCGGTGCAAGCTCTCAAGGAGGAAGGCTACGAGGCCATTATGGTGAACTGTAACCCGGAGACGGTGAGCACAGACTACGATACCTCTGACCGGCTCTATTTCGAGCCAATCACCTTTGAACATGTGATGAATATCGTTGAAGTTGAAAAGCCGGAGGGAGTCATCGTCCAGTTTGGCGGTCAGATGCCTCTAAAGTTGGCCCTTCCACTCGAACAAGCTAATGTAAAAATTTTGGGAACGGCGCCAAATAATATTGACCTGGCTGAAGATAGAAGGCGTTTCGGCAAATTGTTGAAGAAATTGGAGATTCGCCAACCCGAAAGCGGAATGGCGTCGACGATAAAGGAAGCTCTGAAGCAGGCCGAAAGAATCGACTATCCTGTATTGATTCGGCCTTCTTACGTGCTTGGCGGCCGGGCTATGGAAATCGTCTATGATGCAAAGTCACTCGAAACTTATATGACAAGTGCACTTAAGATTTCGCGAAAGTATCCCATACTCATCGATCGCTTCCTGGAAGATGCCTATGAAGTAGACGTCGAAGCGATTAGCGATGGCCGGCGTGTAATCATCGGTGGTATTATGCAGCACATAGAGGAAGCCGGAATCCATTCCGGTGACAGCTCTTGTGTAATGCCTTCGTACTGGATAACCAAGGAGCAGCTTGAGGAAATCAAGCAGCAGACCCGGACAATTGCACTCGCTCTGAATGTGATCGGATTGGTCAATCTGCAATTTGCCATTAAAGACGGACTTATCTATGTGCTGGAAGTGAATCCAAGGGCCTCGCGCACGGTTCCGTTCGTAAGCAAGGCAAAAAACTTTCCCATGGCTAAATTTGCCGCCAAATTGATGGTAGGCAAATCACTGGATGATCTGCAAATCCGGGAAGATCCGGTTGTCGAACACTATTCGGTGAAATCCGTAGTTTTTCCGTTCAACAAGTTCTCCGGAACCAACTCCTATTTGGGCCCGGAAATGAAATCGACCGGAGAAGTTATGGGATTAGGGGCAAGTTTTGGGGAGGCATTTGCCAAAGCCCAGCTTGCTACTCAGGCCGGTCTGCCTCTCTATGGCAATGTATTCATCAGTGTGAATGACAATGACAAAAAAGAGATCATACCAATCGCCAAAGATCTGGCACGCAGGGGATTTGGAATTCTTGCAACATCGGGTACGCTTGCAGCTCTGAAGGACTCCGGTTTGAAAGGTGAATTGGTGTACAAGGTAGGCGAAGGACGTCCCAACATAGTAGACAGGATCATCAATGGCGAAGTACAGATGATCGTCAACACGCCCTTGGGGAAGAAATCGAGATATGATGAATACGCTCTCAGCAGAGCCGGAATTGACTATGATATTCCGAGCTTCACCACGTTATCGGCTGCCACGGCTGCTGTGGAGGCAATCGCCACATTGCAGCAGTCTGAACTAGATGTAAAAAGCCTGCAAGAGTATTTCCACGATCAATATTCCGTGAATTAGACCCCGCCAGTTTCTCGATGCAGTTTGAGTTTTCTGCGTTGCGATTCGGCAATTGGCTTTCGAATGAATATCCGTCCATCGAGTCACATGGTGCAGTTTTTACCGCCCTGGTCGGAAAATGGGCAAATTTTTCCGGCGACCGGAAAATTATTGTGCGGGAGCAAACTCCCTTCCTATAAGTCCATTCTATAACCATCATGGAAAACAATTGGTTATGAAAGCCATTCTAATTTGATCGAAAAGATCCACCGAGATTTTCATTGGTATAATCTTTGTAACCCAAGGGTGAGTTTATCCATCGACAAATGTGGATGGACCATACTTTTGGCAGCGATAAGACACGGAAAGTGGATGGAAGCGAAACAAACTCAATTCGTAGAGTTGTCCAGTCAAGCCCACACTATAAAACGCTTGAATCCTGTCCGCAAACATAACCGTCTCATCAAGGCAAACTTCATTCCCAAAGGTACAGATCCTGTAGATACGGAACAGATGTCTGACCCGGACGACTCAGGAATAGAGCTCAAGAGAGATGGTGACTTTGTTGAAATGATCACAGTGAATTGTGCCTGCGGAAGATCAACTCAAATATTGCTTGATTATGACAATCATCAAGCCTCAGCTCAGAAAGTTCATCCCGATGAAGCTGATCATTAAACACGCCGCCCATAAGAAGATCGACCCACAGAACCGGAATCGCTAATGTCGAATATTCTCATCAAACAGTTGATATTAATCATCAACAATGATGGAATCTATTTGAGCGTTGACCCTGCGCAGCCGGCCTTGGCCAATCTGGTCGACGTTCGCGATGAATTGTGCAGACGAGGCATAACCAATGCGGACTTTGCCCAAATTGAAAACGTCATCGTCCGCGGAAATGATCAACCTACTTTAATTTGTGAATCGCCGCGGAGATATGATCAAGAAAAAGACAAATATGTTCAAGTGCGTGTTTCAGACGAAGGGGTCCACGCTTATCTGACAGTGCGATTCCCGGACGATTCGGAACTAAATACCTCAGAGTGGGACATAAATCACAAATTGTGGGAAGCTAACATAAGGCTCCCTATAGACAAGGACAAAATCAAGAATATTGTACAAAAGAGAGAGACGATTGTGAATGAAATCGTCTGCACAGGCATCCCCCCCGTCCATGGTATTGATGGAAGAGTAGAACATAAGGTCGAAGTGGGCAAGAAGAAGGCTCCACTGATCCGGGTGGATGGCAGTGTAGACCATCATCAGCTTAACCACATTAATTGTGTAAGAAAGTCTCAACATTTAGCCCACCTGGTTCCTCCTACGGAAGGTAAGCCTGGCATAAATGTTTTCGATGAGCCGATTCCGTGCAAGCCGGGTAGGAAGGTACGAATGCCGCGGGGAATAAACACCTATATTTCTCCTGACGAGCTTGATCTTTACGCTAAGTACAGTGGTATCCTTTATCAGGAAAATGGATTACTAAATATAGAGCCAATCTATGTCGTGCCAAAAGATGTAGATTTTTCTACCGGTGATATCCATTATACCGGAGATATAATCGTGAGTGGAGACATAAAGACCGGTTTTACGGTAGAAACCGACGGTAACATCCTTGTGAGAGGAAGTGTTGATGGGGCTGTTGTCAAGTCAAACAGCGGCCGTATCGTAATCAATGGCGGAATCCTTGGCAAATATAAAGCTGTCATAGAAGCTCAACAGAACATCACGGCGGAATTCGCTCAACATGCAAAAATTGTCTCACGCAATGACGTAGAAATAAGAAAATATGTCCTCGATTGTGAGATAGAGGCATATGGATTTGTCAAGATCCCGAAGGGGCAGATTATCGGCGGAACCGTTAGCAGTGAACGCGGCATTATTGCGCATGAAATTGGAACAAGCAAAAATGTGAGAACTCAAATCGCAATAGGCCGGTCCATCGATACCAATGTCTGGATGGAAATTCTGCAGCTAAACAAAAAGATCAAAGATCTTAAGAGGGAATTTGATTCCATCAATGAGCAAATCTCCTTCCTGGAGGTCCTCGAAAAAAGATTAAACAATCTGAACGACAAAAAACAAAAAGAACTTGAAGAGTTACTATTGAGACGAGATGCTATTCAGAGTCGGATCGATGAATTAGAAAAAGAAAAGAAGACGAAGACCAAAACCGGGGACAATTCATTTGATGAGTTTCCTTCGGTTCAGGCCAACTACAAGATCTATCCGGGAGTCGTCCTGCAAATGAATCAATTTGTAGAGGAGGTCAGCGATCAACTTGGAGCAATTAGAATTTCATTGAAACCTACCGGTGTGGAAAAGAAGGTTCTGGCATGAATCAAGATGCTTCCGGCCAGCATCAGAATTCCGAGCAGATTTCCTCACTGCAACATGCCGTCGAGTTCTTTACTTCAGCAACGGACAATTTCCAGGAGGCCTACCGCCAATTGGAACGGCAGGTGGCCAGGCTAAACTCTGAACTGGAAGAGAAAAACAGCGAACTCCAGACCAGTCTGAAAGAAGCAAAATCCCTAAAGGAATATCTCTCCAACATTTTGTCCAGCATGGATGCCGGGGTGATATGCACAGACATGTCAGGAAGGATCACCGTATTCAACCGGGCAGCGGAAGATCTTACCGGCTATTCGCGGGGAGAGGTGCTCAATAAGACATATCGGGAAGTGTTTGGGTATTCAGGTGAAGAAAAGGACGATCCTGAGAATATTATCAAAGAACATGAAAAAACCGTTCACCAGGAAAAGGACATAATACGGCGGGATGGCAAGACGGTGCCGATTAAATTTAGCATGACACTTCTGCAATCCGATTCCGAAGAGCCGCTTGGCGTGGTCGAAGTTTTCGAAGATCTTTCCGCGATCCGAAAACTGGAACGAGAAATCCACCAGGTGGGAACATTGACCGCGTTAGGAGAAATGGCGGGCGACGTCGCGCATGAAATCCGTAATCCCCTCGGCGCCATAGCCGGATTCGGCGCGCTGCTTGAAAGAGACTTGGGCACGAACGATCCGCGCCAGCGGCTGGTAAGAAAGATCATTGTGGCCGTGGGGAAGATGGATCGGATCATAGGGAATTTGGTTTTTCTTGCCCGGCCCGTAATTCCAAACATGCGTGAAGTAGATATAAGACTTCTCTTGAACGATGTGATCGATCAACTCGATTTCCAGGCAAAAGATGATGACATAAAGGTGGACTTTGTAAAGAATTTCCCGGCAAGATCACTACACTTTATGGCAGATCCTCAACTTGTACAGCAACTATTCCTGCATTTGCTGCGGAATTCAGTCGAGTCAATAGATCATGATAATGGCCGGGTTCAAATTCAGATACGGAGGACCTCCAAAGGGAGCTTTGGAATTACGATTACAGACAACGGAAGAGGCATTCCCAAAAATCTTCAGGAGCGGTTGTATCGTCCCCTTGCATCTGGAGACACACAAAGGGCAGGCCTCGGGCTTTCTATCGTCAGGAAAATCGTCGATCTGCACAACGGCAGAATTGATATAAATAGCAGACTGAAGCGTGGAACCAAAGTGGTTTTAGAGTTCCCCGTCGGTTTATCGGAAAGGTAAGGTGATGGAAGGGAAGAGAATCCTTGTCGTGGATGATGATCAACTGCTTCATGAGTTTCTTGTTGAGACCCTAAAGCGCAAATGTTATGAAGTTGACAGCGCGGAAGATGCAACAACGGCCATCAATAAATTGGAACTGAATCAATTTGATCTGGTAATTACTGACTTACGGCTTCCGGACAAAGATGGCATGGAGGTGTTGAATTCCGCCAAGAGACACAATGGCGAAACAGGTGTAATCGTCATCACAGCTTTTGGAACGGTTGAAAACGCAGTTCAGGCAATGAAAATCGGAGCTTTTGATTATCTCACCAAGCCTTTCTCAGCCGATGAGATCGAGTTGGTGATAGAAAAATATTTCAATTATCGCGAACTTGAAACAGAGAACAAATTCCTTCGCTCGCAGCTTGGAAAATTCTACGGATTTGAGAATATTATTGGCCACAGTTCCAAAATGCAGGAAGTGTTCGATATTATTCGAATGGTCTCTGACAGCAGAGCGACGGTGCTGATACAAGGTCCAAGCGGGACAGGCAAAGAACTTGTTGCAAAGGCAATTCATTTCAATAGCCCCCGAAAAAACAAGGCCTTTGTAAAAACGAATTGCGCAGCGCTGCCGGACGGCTTGGTGGAAAGTGAACTTTTTGGACATGAAAAAGGTGCCTTCACAGGTGCAATAAAGCGGACTCAAGGTAGATTTGAGCTCGCCCACGAAGGCACTCTGCTCCTGGACGAAATTAGTGAGATGAGTATTCGATTACAGGCCAAGCTCTTGCGCGTCCTTCAGGAAAAAGCATTTGAGAAGGTTGGTAACCCGGAGACACTGGAAGTCGATGTAAGGGTTATAGCGACAACCAACAGAGATTTGAAAGAGCTGGCTGAAAAGAATGAATTTCGCGAGGATCTGTATTACCGGCTGAACGTGGTTCCAATTACTTTGCCCGCTCTTAAACACAAGAAGGAAGATATTCCGTTGCTGGTAGAACATTTCATAAAGAAGCATTCGGAGGAAAATTGCCGGGATGTAAGCAAGATTTCCGCTGAAGCAATGAGAATGTTGATGAATCACGACTGGCCCGGTAACGTACGCGAGTTGGAGAATGCTATTGAGCGCGCCGTTGTTATTTCCAGAACCGATGTGATAGAGCCGGTACATTTCCTTACATTTTGTCATCTGCAGCCTGCCTACGAATACAAGGATCGTTGGAATGGTGATGTCAAAAATCTGTCGGAGGTTGAGAAAGGATTAATTTTGCAGGTTCTCGGTGAAAATGATGGCAATCGCACCCGCAGCGCGGAGATCCTGGGAATTTCGGTGCGGACTTTGCGCAACAAGATCAGAGAATTCCGCCAAATTGGCCTGGAAATTCCGAGTCGAGGATCCAATTCATTTGCACCTTGTCCGGACCAGGGGAGGTAGACTCAAGAGATCGGATTTGACGTAGGCAGGCGACCTTTGACTGGGCCGGTATCTACATTTCCATTTGATTTTTGCCTCGTTTAGGTTTATATTTCGGTCAAGAGCCTAGCATCCAATGGAGTTTTTTTAATACGACCGACACCTTGAGCCCGCATCGTTTGCCCAATATCTCTCAAAATCTCAAAGTCAACCTGAAGAATCTATGTACACTGTGAGTGTTTCACGCCCAATTCCTATGGTCACTTTGATCACCGATTTTGGCGGCCGGGACGGATACGTAGGAATTATGAAGGCCGTCATGCTCAAGCTTTGTAAGCATATCCAGACAATCGATATCAGTCATGAAATTCCGCCTTATGATATACGCAGTGCTGCATTCGTTTTAGGACAATCCTACAATTATTTTCCTCTGGACACGTTGCACGTGATTGTTATCGATCCCAAAGTTGGCAGCGATCGTAGAATACTCTATGTGGAGGCAGGCGACTATCGTTTTCTGGCACCCGAGAATGCAGTTTTGCAGTACGTCTATGATCGGGAAGATGTCCATCGGACAATCGAAGTCAAAAACCATGACTATTTCCTACCGGAACTGAGCGGCACGTTCCACGGGAGGGATATCTTTGCGCCGGTTGCCGCGCATCTCGCGAATGGTCTGGATCCTGGAGAATTAGGCGGCCGGTTGCCTACTTTTGACAAGATTCTGCCGCCCAAGCCTGTATTTGATGGGAATACTCTTCGCGGTGAGATTGTTTATATCGACCATTATGGAAATATGGTGAGCAATATTTCAGAGAGTATGGTGGCAGATCTCAAGAGCGGGCGAATGAATTTTCGCATTCTGATTGCGGAAAGAGAGATACGTGAGCTGTCCAATTCATTTTATCTGGACCAAAGCGGAGATTTACTCGCCTATATTGACAGCAGTTCATTCCTTGCGTTTGCCATATACGGCCAAAACTCCGCCGAAAAGCTCGGCTTATCGATCGGCGATCGTGTTGAAGTTGATATGCGCTAGTGGCAATATACGATGAACCTTCCGCCTTCCGATCCAAATCATAGCTCTCCTGATTTTGAGAGACAGCCGACTCTTCAGCGCTCTTTCCTAAATCGTTTGCTATCCCGCGAAGATAATAATCTCCAGATTGTGCTGTTTTTTCTGACGATTGGAACAACCTATTGGGTTTCTCGAAGCCTCATTTATTCGGCTGCCGTTTTGACTATTCTTTTGGCCCATGAAATGGGACATTACATGATGTGCCGAAAACACTGCATCGCGGCGACACTGCCATTTTTCATTCCCATGCCCAACATTTTCGGTACAATGGGCGCAGTCATCGCAATGAAGCAGGGTATACCCAATCGAAAGGCATTGTTTGACGTGGCTGTGGCAGGTCCCCTTTCAGGTTTGATAGTAGCGATCCCTGTAATCGTCATTGGGCTCAAGAACTCTCAGATTATTACGCCTGGAGAAGTTGGGGGCGGCTTGTTGACAATGGGCGAACCGCTTTCATTTCAAATAATAGAATACCTTGTTCTTGGTCCGCTTCCGGAAGGCAAGGATGTCCTTGTAGACTCCCTGGCATATGCGGGCTGGGTCGGTCTTTTCATAACTGGGCTAAACTTGTTACCTGTGGGCCAATTGGATGGTGGTCACATTGCGTATGCTCTCTATGGCAAGAAAAGCAGGTTTGTTTTTATGGCCGCGTGGATTGTCTTGGCAATTTCAGCGCTCTTCTTCCTCCCCTGGATTGTCATGTTGATACTTATCACTGTTTTTTTTAAGCACCCACCAACGCTGGATGACGTCACTCCTCTGGATTCACGCCGAAGAAAGCTGGGCCTAATCATGTTTGTTTTATTTATACTGACGTTCATCCCTGTGCCCATTCAAATCGGGTGATCAAAAGGGTTGGTTCTTTGTTAATCTAATTTTATGCAATTTAATGATTTATCGAGGTGATGACCGTAAAATTTGTATTGAATTTAGTCGTGAATTCTAGTAGATTGAACCGGTACACCTAACGGTGAATACCCAAACGCTAGACAATTCAACCACTGCTACAGGTAAAGACGCTGTTCTTTGAAAGTTTTGGATCCACCGATGGCGGAGATTGGAGCGCGATCCTCAGAGACCATTTTTTCAACAATTCTGGTTTTTGATAATTGAAATAGA
>JAUXJX010000068.1 GCA_030624545.1 Bacteroidota bacterium
CAGGCTACCCTTGTTTTCGGCAGTAGTGCGGGAAACCTGAATATCCGGAACCTCGACCTCCGACGAATCCTCCTTCCATTCTTTTACAGGAGTTTGGGTAAGATCATAACCACGAATTAGATCAAATTCGTTTATCGCTTCCTCGACGGAATCATAAGATTTCAGAATGCGATTGAATTCCAGCATTTCAAAGACATCATACACTTCTGGCGTCATATTGATCAACTTAATATCTCCCCCTTTTTCTCTCACATTTTTGATCTCTCCTACAAATACACCCCAGCCGGCACTGCTGACATAGTTTACTCCGGCTAAGTCCAAAACGAATTGAGAAATATTGTCTTCCAGGAGGATCTTAAGCCTATTGATCAAATCAAGAGAGGTTGTAGTGTCAATATAGCCATTGACCTTAAGGTACACTATGTCGCTGCTAAGACCGACTCGCTCATCGACAATCTGGATGCCTTCCATGGTCTCCCAATCCTGTCATTAAATATGTGAAGCAATTAACATGAGGAATGAACCCGCATTCCCTTGCAGGCCAATCTCAAATCTGCCACAACTTAACTTTAGCAAAATATATGCCATTTCGATATTAAAAGGCCAGCATTTAACTTCCTAATAAACAGCATTTAGTGATCCTGATTCGTCTTCAACTTTTGTGTTAGTTATAAACAGTTGTTCCAAATCGGAACAATTTCATTTCCCATTGATCCGCTTTTCATAAAAAACTCGTACTTATTTGAGGCTATGCCTCCTCTTTATAGAAATCGTAATTCAAGCCCGTTACCTTTAGCATTCGTCGGTCAAAGCTTCCATATTTAAACAAAATTATGAGCTGTCAACAGTCTTACAGTGTGAAAAAACCTGTCATAAATACGCGGATCTCATAGCCGGCATCTTTTGGTTCTCGTGGCAAAGCGGATGTAACGTCCCCCAGGCCGCCCGTCTTGGCGAAGGGAGAAACATCGGATGCGAGATAAAGAATATTATGACAGTTAACCATGCCAGCTTTCCGATAAAGCACATCGAATTATGTTAGAAATTAAACCTGAATTTCCCGGAGAAACCTGGCAGCGTCTTCCGGAAGCGTGGGATTTATATAAAAACCAGAGCCCCATTCAAAACCGGCAATTTTTGTCAGTTTTGGAATGATTTCCATATGCCAATGGAAGTCTAGCTGCTCATCATTATTCAGAGGTGTAGTATGTATCATGAAATTGTATGGGGGATCGGACAGAGCCCGTCTTATGCGAAGAAGGGTTTCCTTTGCAATCTCGGCAAAACTTAAGTAATCCTCTTTTTGTGAATTCTCAAAGCCTGCTTGATGATTCTTCGGCAAAATCCAGGTTTCAAAGGGAAATCTAGGTGCGAATGGTTCGAACGATATAAACCTGTCATTCTCCTGGACAATTCGCTTTCCAGTTTCCCGTTCTTGGCGAATTATATCGCAAAAAATACAGCGTTCCTTATAAGCAAAGTACTGATGATAGCCGTCCAATTCTTCCATAACCTGGACGGGTACGATGGGTGTTGCGATTAGCTGTGAATGTGAATGCTCTAAAGAAGCGCCGGCAGAAGCGCCATGGTTTTTGAATACAAGAATGTATTTGAACCGAACATCCTGTCTTAGGTCTAGGATTCTTTCACGTATCGCCCACCAAATATCTTCTAGATGCGAAACGTCCAGATCTACCAAGTCTTTGTCGTGGTCCGGGGTTTCAATGACAACTTCATGAGCTCCAACGCCGTTCATGAAGTCATAGACGCCGTCGCCATGGCTGTCTAAGTTTCCCTCTATCTGCAGGGCAGGATACTTATTGGGAACGATGCGGACATTCCATCCGGGTTGGTTAGGATCCGTTCCATTCTGCCTATAGGCGAGAACTTCTGGCGGTGTCTTGCTTTCGTTGCCCACGCAGAACGGGCAAAAGCCCCCCCGTCGCTCTTCGCTTTCTATCACAAAATCTGAAGGCCGCTTCCCCCTTTCAGTGGAAATGATTACCCATCGGCCAACAACCGGATCCTTACGCAATTCGGGCATTGAAAGCCTGGTATCCTCAGATTCTAAAGCCGAGCCAATATCTGCTGAGCCAAATCAACATATTCACTATCGGGATACTTGACCAAAAGACGTTGGATAGCATCTCTGGCGTTATCCACCTGATTCAACTTCTCATAGCATAGTGCGATTTTTAACTGAGCCGCGTCATCCTTATTTGAATCGACAAATCCGAATACTTTTTCGAATTCAAGAAGCGCCTTTTGATGCATCCCCATACCATAGTAGCTCTCTCCGATCCAATATTGGCAATTGTCTGACAATGAGCTATTGGAATCTTGCTGGAGGAGTTGTTCAAAGTCTCGAATCGCGGATTCATAATCTCTTGCCTGATAGGCTGCGTGTGCTGCTTCATAAGCTCTCTCATAATCACTAATGGGAGGCCCAGACTGCAATTCGGTTAAGAGCATTTCAAGCTCGGACGTTTTCACACTCTTTTGCTCAAGCTCTCCTCGCAAGCGTGCGATCTCCCCATCCTTGTCCTCTACTTCCGACTCCAAAGCCGACAGTCTCTTCTCCAGGTCTTGTTTTTCCTGTAGAACCGCGTCAAGATCCGGGGCTGTCTCTTCCCCTGAAGGGATTCCCAAAAGCTCTAGGACATCTTCATCTTTGGACGGTTCTACTGGTGTCGTTTTCTCTACTCCTGGGGTACCCGTTGTCCCCATTTGTGGACTGGTAGTGGAGCACATTATCCAGCAGAAAGACAGTACCGTCGTGAGAACAAGTTGGATTCCATTCTTGAATTTCATGATGACCTCCTGATCATTTGAGATCCATTGTGTTTTTGTGCGTTGCTAAACACTGGAGTGGGAATGACTATGTTATTTGAGCAAGTTCACCTGACGGAGTTTTTGGAACAGTGCCCCATCAAAGCCAATAAATTCTCACCAAATCAACCCAATTTGGACTTATCACCTTGAATTTTATGAAAGTTGCGCAAAAAAATCAAGTTAATTTTCCGAGCCTACTTCAGATCACCGGATTTGCGTTCACTGGCAAGTCTATGTATTGCTTTTCCTGGAAAGAATCGATCCGGCCCGTGGGATCATCGATTAGTACTCATGCCTGTTGATGGAGAAATTTACAAAAATCCCAATGGCTATCATGCAGGTGACCAGGAAAGATCCTCCGTAGCTGATAAAGGGGAGGGGTAGGCCTGTAACCGGCATAATCCCCATAACCATGCCGAGATTAACAGAATAGTGGTAGAGGAACATGGTTGTCACGCCAATAGTGACAAGAGAAATGAATCGATTCTTGAGATTCGATGCCAGCTGGATTCCCCTTGAAAGCAGAAGAACAAACAAGAATATTACGATAACGCATCCAAGAATTCCAAATTCCTCACCTATGACGGAAAAAATAAAGTCTGTGTGCTGTTCTGGAAGAAATCGCAATTGAGTTTGTGTGCCAGCCATAAATCCTTTTCCGGTTATACCTCCTGAGCCAATCGCCACTTTGGATTGTATGACCTGATAGCTGATCCCCTTCGGATCGGACACAAGACCAAGAAAGGACAAAACTCTCTTCTGTTGATAGGCCTCTAAGGACGTCCACAGAAAAGGAGTTGCGACCCCGACAAGGACATTCAGAACAATGTGCGCAAAGGAAAACAAAACGGTTTTTTTAACAATGAATAAAACACTAAGCAAGACGCCCATGACCCCAACAAATGTCCATAAGTTAAAGGATGCAATCATTGTAAGAGCAGGCATGAATGTTAGAAACAGAATTAGCGGAGACACTCCTGCCCAATGCATCATGGAGGGAACGATGACCAAGAATACGAGAGCTGTGCCTAGATCCGGCTGCTTGAATATCAACAACATGGGAAGCAAGCCCAAACCGGCCAACATCAGCAAACGCCGTTTGTCGTCCAGCTTATCGTGATTGTCCGTGAGAAAACGAGCCAGGGCAAAAATTGTGGCTATTTTGGCCCATTCCGAAGGCTGAAATCGAAGACCGCCGATAGACAGCCAGCGAGCTGCTCCACCAACGGAAGAACCTTTAACCAATACAGCCAAGAGTGCTATGATGATGATTCCGTAAATCACATATGCCAGGGCCTGATATAATTTGGGATTTAGTGAGACTGTCAACAAAAATAATACCATTCCAATCCCAAACCAATAGATTTGTCTTTGGAAATTGTTTGAGACAAAATTGCTATCGTGTCCGCCGGTTGCACTATAAATACTTATCAGTCCGATTGCAACAAGAGAAAGCATTGTAAGAATTATGCCTAAATCCAAAATGCCAAAGTTTCGTCTTAACTTCTCGCTAAGCATGCTTGATTCTCATTTTTCCGGTAATGTATCCCCACTTTGATCCGGGTTTATGTCGAAATAGAGTTTCAGGAGTTCTCCCGCTTTAGGGGCGGCTTTTGCCCCTCCACCACCCCCATTTTCGACCAGGACCACAATGGCAACTTTGGGATTCTCGAATGGCCCAAAACCAATAAACCACGCGTGGTCCTCACCATGCGGATTTTGTGCGGTCCCCGTCTTGCCAGCGACCTCCACTCCTGTTACCCTGGCCAATTTTGCCGTGCCATTTTCACCGTTGACCACCAAGCGCATTCCTTCGCGAACAATATCATATGCTCTTTCTGAAATCGACTCAATTCTGAGTGAGTCGGCTTCATGGGATTCGGTTCGGTCGCTGATCGGATCATAGATAGACTGGAGAAGATGGGGTGTATAATAAACTCCCTTTTTCGCCAGCAATCCTGCGAATTGAACCATCTGCAAGGTGGTGACCAAAAGGTCTCCTTGCCCTACGGATAGGTTTAGCATCATACCCCTGGTCCATTCACCTTCCCCGTAGCGCTCATCCATGAACTTCTTATCCGGGACGATCCCGGCGCTTTCTAGTGGAATATCGATACCAGTTTTCCGGCCGAGCAAGAAATAGCGCGAGAACTTTGCCCATTCTTCCAAACCAACTTTTAACCCTAGCTGATAGAAATAGACATTGCAGGATTGCTCTATGGCCTGATAAAGATCGATCCTGCCATGACCCTTTGGCCTCCAACATTTGAAAACCCGCCTGCCAAGCCGATAGCTGCCAAAACAGTTTATGCTCCAACTTGGCTTCACCACATCGTTGGCAATTGCTGCCATGGCTAAAACTAATTTGAAGGTCGATCCTGGCGGATATACGCTCTGCACGGACCGGTCATACAGAGGATGATCAGGGTCATATTGCATTCGATCCCAAACTTCAGTAGAAATTACGCCTGACAGCTCCGCGGGATCAAAATCAGGTTTACTGACGAGGCTTAGTAGGCCGCCATCCTGCAGGTCCATCATGACAATGCTGCCTCGCAGGTCCTTCATCAACTCTTCGGAAACATGTTGTAGTTCCGAATCCAGAGTTAAATGCAGGTTAAGACCGGGTTTGATTTCTTTTTTGGGTGGACTTTTCAAGGTTCTTACTTCGCGCCCAAAAGCATCTACTTCCACATATTCAAGCCCGGATTCACCACGTAGGAGCCTTTCATAGATCTTTTCAATGCCCTTTTTGCCGATCACATCTCCGGGCTCGTAATCGACATCGGTATTCTCTTCAAGCTCCTCAGTGGTTACTTCACCTAAGTATCCCAGGACGTGTGACGCCCTCGCACTGGACGGAAACGATCTGATCGGCTCAATCCAAAATCCTACGCCAGGAAAGTCCGTCCTCATCTCCTCGATGTCTGTAACCACCGCCATGTCTACCTGGCGCATGAGACGAATGGGCTGGAAATACCCTCGCATATTTTGCTGAACGATGGTCTTCAAAACAGTTGGGGTTCGATCTACATTTTCCGCGATGCGCTGATATAAATCCGGGTTCCTGCGCAATTCATACGGAACGGCATATAGTGAAAATGCAGGATGGTTATTCA
The DNA here is from genome assembly GCA_030624545.1 of Bacteroidota bacterium. Classification (GTDB taxonomy): domain Bacteria; phylum Zhuqueibacterota; class JdFR-76; order JdFR-76; family DREG01; genus JAUXJX01. The sequence goes on from JAUXJX010000068.1 coordinate 5,952, forward strand.
CGAGAAGGTTGCCATTGCGATCATAAATCAGTCCGCGAAGGGGTTTGAGAGTTACCTCGCGGATCCTGTTTTGATCAGACTGAAGCCGGTAATCTGTCCTATGCATAACTTGAAGCTGGACAAGTCTGGCAATTAATACCAATGTAGCAAGGCCCAGAACTGCCCAGTACCCGATCCTGGTGGAACCGGGAATGTTTGCAAGCCTATGGTTTTTCATATCTAAGCTGTATACTCTTCGGAAATATTGCGGTAATAATCATGCCTATCAATGCAGTGTATAAGGCTCCCGGCAGTGCAAATCGAAAAAGTAAGAAAATGGCACTGACATCAGCGCCAAAAGAGTATATCCAGTTATACAAAAAGTTGTGGACAAGGGACGCCAGAAACAGAAGGAACCCAATGTCTAATAGGTTGTTCCCGATAAGTCCGGCGGGAACGTTGTCCGCAATAAATCCAACAAAGGATTTGCAGAAGGCATTCAGCCCAAACAAAATCGTTAAGAAACTGTCTTCGATAATGCCCATGAAAAAGCCGGCGATGCAGCCGAATAATCGCCCGAATTTGATGCTCAAAAAAACAATGTAAATTACAATAAAATTAGGCTTTACACCATAGATGGCCATGAAATTGGCAAAGGAATGCTGGAGTATGAGGACTACAAGAAATATTAAACCCACTGTCAAATATTTCATTGATTAGCACGGAGTTCGATTCTGATGATAAATGCTTCTTCCAGTTTTTCCAGGTTGACTGAGGGTTCGACTTCGATATCTTTGAAAAGAGCGGCAGGGGGAGCTTCCACCTTGGTTACTATACCTATCTCAATGCCCTTTGGATATATTGCACTGCCAGAGGTAATGACGACATCCCCCACTTTTACGTCATCCGTGATCTTGATGTAATTCAGTATGATTTTACTGCCATCAACACTTTGCGCTATTCCGGTAAGGCGGCTTCGCTGAATCATTGCGCCGACTCGATAGCTGAGATCATCCAAAACTTGCACCACTGTGTTGTAATCGGTCACGCCCACGACCCGTCCCACCAGACCTTCGCTCGCCAGGACCGGCATGTTCGGAAGGACACCATCAGCCTTTCCGGCATCGAGCAAGAATGCGTGGGAAAATCCCTCGTAGTTCCTGACAACGATACTTGCCGGTATTAAGTTATATCTGCTCTTGTTTTTGAAATCCAGCATCCTACGAAGCCGGTCGTTTTCCAGGTAGGCCTCTTTCATCAGGCTGTTCTCATAAGAGAGTTCAGCCATCCGATTTCGAAACGATTCGTTCTCTTGCTTGAGGGAGCCATATTGAGATATCGAACTCAGCCAATTTCCCCAAATCCCCATCACATTGAGAACATTAGCTCGCACCCAGGACGTTTGCGGCGCATTATTGTTAATGATCAGGAGAATAGAGATGGCGAGAAGTAAAAACAAGGTGCCATAATCCCGCAGATTATGTGTGTATCTCTCCCAGCGAATCATTATTGGAATTAGTAACGTTTGGGTTTGTTGAGGATAGTCATATAGCTGTCGAGGTTCTCCACAATCCTTCCGGTACCGCGCACAACGCATGTTAAAGAATCGTCTGCGACACTAACGGGTAGATTGGTCATATCTCGGATGTACAGATCCAGGCCCTTCAATAGCGAAGTTCCACCAGAGAGGATAATCCCTCGGTCCAGGATATCTGCAGATAATTCTGGCGGGGTTCGTTCGAGCGTGAGTCTTACAGCTTCCACGATCGAATTGACCGGCTCGGATAAGGCCTCCTGAATTTCCTTGGAGTTGACCTCCACGGTTTTGGGAATGCCTGCCACCAAATCTCTGCCCTTAACGTGGATTGAGTTATTTTCATCGAAGGGAGGGGTCGAACCAATCGTGCATTTCATGTGCTCGGCTGTCTTCTCACCAATTAGTAAATTATATTTGCGCTTCATGTACTGGATGATCGATTCG
>JAUXJX010000457.1 GCA_030624545.1 Bacteroidota bacterium
TACCGCTCGAGCATGGCATCCCAGCCGTAATAAATACTGCCGCCCGAGGCGAAGCGCAGGCTGTCGATTTTGGCATAGCCCAGCATGAAATCTTCCGCGGATCCGGTGTTCCAGGCGCGCTGCTGTTCGGCCATGACCGTCAGGATATCCTGTTTGATGTCGGTATCATCCACTTCGGCAACCTGATTGCAGGCAAGTAGCAGAACGGTGAGCGCAGCCAAATACAGCAAGTACCATTTTTGCATGTTGTATAACTCCCAAGGTCAATAGAGCCTTCCAGGTTTGGAATACCGGAAACAGAACGCCAATACTCCAAATGTCGCCGCACAGAACATCGCTGATAGGCAGGTTACGGCAATTCTCTAATGCGACGGCCCCAGGAAAATTGCGTTGATGAGAAGCAAATTCAGCCCGTCGAAAAAGGCCCTGTAATTGGGATCCTCCGCGAATGCAACGACGTGGCCGCTGCCATGGCGCTGATGCATCAAATAGGCCTTGTTGGCGATCTGCTTCTTGGTGTCCTCCCAGATGAATCCACTCAGGAGGACTTTGTCCTCGGGCATATAGAGTCCCACATTCCGCCCCTTGTCCAATTTAAGCGGTGTAAAAATGTTGCGGCTTGAGGCGATGACATTGGCGTCGCCATCATAGCCGAATGCCAGCCACTGTTCGGTATCCAGTTTAACGCGCAGGATCGCACCCGGCACGCTCGTGGGGAGCTCTTTTTCCGGCTGTATTTCTTTTTCTACATCAAAGGGCTCGGAGAGGTCCGGTTTCTTTTCTTTTGCCTGATCGCCCTTCGATTTGTCGTCCGCTTTCTTTTCCGGCTTATCGGGCTTGCCGCCCTTCAATTCGCGATTCGTCGACAGCAATCCGACCTTTTCACCCGTAAGCCATTGCGTGGCCTGACCATAGGTCACCAGCGTGCCGCCGCTTCGAATCCACTCCTTGATTTTCTGGGCGCCATTTGCACCAATCGTCTGCGCGTAGCCGCCGAATGCATTTGGCAAAATCAAAACGTTGAATTTTGTCAAATCAGCACTACCTAGTTGCCCGGTACGAATGATCGTAACTGGATAGCCGTATGCCTGTTCAATTATGTACCTTGTCCAGCCGGCCGAATAGGACGACGTCGGCCTGTTGTAAGCCATGGCAATCTTCGGCTTTTTCAAATAATTCACCTGCCCGCTGCCAAAGTTCACGCCTTCCTCTACCCATGCCGAATTGGTTGCATCAATCTCAAGATTTTCTTCCTCTGCAATCTTGGCCAGTCGTTCATGAAGATCCTCCGGGTTGTCTTTTACTTTTATGATGAGAGTCCCGCTCGGGTATTTTTTCCCGCTCAGGGTGAAGGGCTTGTCCGTGCTGAATACTCGAATCTTTTCCCTGAAAAGACGCGCAAGTGCCCTGGCGGCAGAATTCGATCCCCAGGGAATGAGATAAGCCAATTCGGGCTTTGCGCTCAACATACTCGATTTGGCCGGCGCCTCTTCCATTACGGCAAACTGACCTCTTGACGGCTGCCGGGCCATGTAACATTCCACATCATACAGCAGCGGCAAAGACCAGCCGGTAACATCGTAAATCTGATCGCCCATGCGTTTTTTCTGCCGCCGCAGTTGCTCCTTGATGAACTCCTCGTCCATATCTACTTGTTTGGCAAGGAGTGTTTTTGCCAGACGCTTTGCCGGCTGAGCCAGGGAAACAACATAGCTCCCCGCAGGGAAAGTCTTTGATTGAACGCCCCCATCATAATAATCCTCTACCTTCCCATTTGTGAACGACGAACTCGCCTGCTGCACCTCGATTCCCTGTTCCATGAGATTGGTAGCCAGCTTTGCGGCGCGGTTGGGGTCTTTCCCCGGGGCGATGATGAATTCCTTGATCGGATCGGCTCTGCCTTCATCGATGGCCGATTGGCGATACTCATAAAAATAGCGCAGCACACCCTCACGGTTTCGCGCCGTCGTTTCACAGGTCGACAAAGAGGAAATAAAATGGTGCTGGATGGTGTGGCGATAATGCATGACCGTTTCGTCACTACGCTTTACAACCAGGCCTCTGGACGATGCCTGTTCGTATGTCATCCCCACCGAGCCATGAAACATCGGCCAGCCTTCTCCATATCCAGGGTAGAATGAATCGAAAACCTCACGGCTGAAGTAATCGAACCGCATACGATCGAACCACTTGGCGTTGTTTTTTCCATAGTTGCGCAGCCATTGAACTTGGGACGCCGGCATCTCCGGGTTTAGTGGATCGGCGGGTGGGGCGAAGTAATAGGTCGAATTCGATCCCATTTCATGGAGATCGACAAAGACCTGGGGATGCCATTCCAAATAGGCCTTGACTTTGCCGCGGGTCTCGGGCTGAGTACGTGCAAACCAATCGCGGTTCATGTCGAATAAATAATGATTCGTGCGCCCGCCGGGCCAGGTTTCGCGATGCTCTGCGGCCTGCTGATTTTCGTCCGGCCAGCGCCCGCGTGTCTGTCGAAAGTAACTGATAAAACGGTCACGGCCATCCGGATTTTGCATAGGATCGATGATAACCACGCTGTTTTGCAGCACCATTTCCGCCAGCGTATCATTTTGCGCGGCGGCGAGATGATAGGCCGTTAGCAAGGCTGCTTCCGTACTCGAGATTTCATTACCGTGCACGCCATAAGCCAACCATGTGATTGAAGGCAATGATCCAATTAACTGCTCCGCTTCAGCTTTGCTGATCGAGCGAGGATCTGCCAATTTTTGCGTGCCGGATTTCACCTCTTCTATTCGCGCCATGTTATCTTCCGATGCGACTATCAGGTAGTAAAGTGACCGTCCTTCCCATGTTTCACCGTATTTGACAAATCTCACATTTGGAGATTCTCCTGCCAGGTGGTGGATGTACCTCTCCACTTCATGATGCATGGTTATCTTCTCACCCCATCCATGTCCGACCACTTGCTCCAGTGTGGGAATATCAGCCCGGTAAGAAGCACCGGGATAGAACTGGAACTCTTGGGCAGGGAGGGCAAAGGAAGAACTCACGCAGATAAGAACCGA
>JAUXJX010000356.1 GCA_030624545.1 Bacteroidota bacterium
GGCGCTTTGGTGGCTACCCTATTTGATTTAGCCAGGCGGGGAATTCTGACCATCGAAGAAGAGAAGATAGAAAAGAAAACTTTGTTTGGAAAAAAAGAGAAAAAGGAATTCATACTCGTTAAGAACAGCGACGTTGGGACGGAAGAATTGGATTCGATTCAACCTTTCGAGCAGGAAGCGCTGGATTATCTATTCGAAGAACTATCTGGTGGAGAGAATCGAATCTCGATGAAGGAGATCGCCAAATCCCGCAGCAAAACGGTCAAATGGTTTAACAAATGGAAAAAGCAAATAACTGTGCTGGCCAAAGAGCAGGGCTTCTACGATCTCGACAGCCGACGCAAGATGCTCAAGGGATTGATTCCGTCGATAGCTCTCATCGTCGTTGGCCCTATTGCCATTTTTCTCGCCGGGCCCGGCGCCATCACCCCCTTCGCAGCGGGAGTGACTTTGCTGATCATAACCCTGGCTTCCTACCGGGTCGCCAGGCCCTATGTAGACCAATATGCCCAGTGGAAGGCCCTGCGCCGTTACCTGCAGAAATACAAATTCGTCGCCGCAGACAGATCCAAACTGACAGACAATCTCAGCCGCTACCTGGTCTACGGCATGGTGCTGGGCTTGACGTCAAAGCGCATCAAGGAATTGGTCGGTTTGATCCCGGGCGATCAGTGCGCTGCCATATTTCCCTGGTATCTCTATCACGGCACGTTGCTCCCGAGAGCTTCGGCACTGCCTTCGGCGAGGCGGTCTCGTCCATGGTCACCGTGGCCGGCAGCACCTTCAGCTCTGCCACCGGCGCCGGAGGAGGCGCTAGTGCTGGCGGAGGGGCCGGCGCGGGTGGGTCAGGTGGAGGGGCTGGGTAGAGATGAAGAGCGTGAAGGCGAGGACCGTTGTCTGAACCGCTGATTGTCGCTGATCGCACAGATTGTACAGATTGGCCCTGTATTCAATCTTGCACCAAAATGACTTTCCACCGTACAAATATTTAGAGGTTTGACAAGCTTATTTTAGTCATGGAATGATCTCATAGATGACAGAAAAAATCAGCGAAATCACTTAATCAGTGAAAATCTGCGGTTCAGACTTCTTGTTTTTTGGGCAAAGTTCTTTAGGGATAAGATAACATCCACACTAAACTGACTGCGTTCTCCACCCCGATTCGCGGAAGTCTTGAACTTGTGGCCCAAAGCCAGAGCCGGTGCCTGTGTCTATCTCCTCAATTTTTAAATTGCATTTCGAATCTTCTTAGTTTATATTTCAAAGTGTAAACTATGAGTTCTTTATTATCATTGGAGCCAAAATGCGCGCAACTGCCAAGGATTTGAGATTTCACTCAAAGGAACTGTTGGACACGGTCTCGCGAGGAGAAGAAGTTGTCATCACTTATAGAGGAAAGCCCTGTGCCAAACTGGTGCCTTTCGATAGTAATGAAAAAGATGCCGAACCTGGCAAACCGGAATTATTCGGTATTTGGAAAGACAATGATTCGTTGCGTGACGTAGACGAATACGTAAGAAATTTAAGAAAAGGCAGATCCTGATGCTAATCGATACTGATGTCATTGTTTGGTATATGCGCGGTGATGCAAATGCTTATGATGTCATAGATAATCAAAGAGGATTCTTTATTTCCGTTATTACCTACATAGAATTGGTTCAGGGAATGCGAAACAAACATGAACTCCTTTCGCTAAGAAATGCCCTGCGCAGATGGAACACAAGGATAATATATGTTACTGAAGATATTTCCGCCAAAGCAATGTTCCTTGTTGAACAACATTACTTAAGTCACTCTTTGCAACTCGCGGATGCACTAATTGCGGCAACGGCGGTTTCAACCGGGCTGCCAATCTTGACTGGAAATGACAAACACTATAGAGCAATCGGCGAATTAACTGTTAAGAAATTCAAGCCCTCTCGTCCGAAATAAGATCGCGAAGCGTTCTCCACATCCGGGACTTTCCCACAGAAGCCTGACTTCCCCCATGTCTCACAGCCTCCCCAACATTCCCTTTCCTTTTGCAGCAATTTAGAATAGATTTAAATCAACCATGAGAAATCCTGATCAAAATCCGGTCGTAATGTCAATTATTGCCCTCGCCCTCCTCCTTATGCCAATCCTGGCTCAAACCCAGGAAGCAAATCCCCAAATCGAAACCCTCCTGCAAAAAGGAAAAACGCTGTTCGACCAGGGCGATTACAAAGCCGCAAAGGGAGCCTTTAAACAGGCATTGAAGCTTGACAAGGATCTATTGGGAGCCTATGCCTGCCTCGGCAAAATTGCCTACGAAGAAAATGATTGGGGCGATTTGAAGGGCAATTTCGGCAAAATCCTGAAGAGAGATCCCGACAACTTCGAGGCACACTACTACAGAGGCATCGGCTATCGGGAATCCGGAAAACTCAAGGCGCTCTTGTTGCGAAAACTCGACTTCAATAAGGCCAAAGACAATTTTGGCTGGATCGTCTCGCGTGATTCTCTGTATCGAGATGTGCTGTTTCAATGGGCCGTTCTGAAAAGGCAGCGAGATAACTACACCGAGGCAATTGAACTGGGCCAGAAGCAGGTCCGATTGCGCCCCGAGTTAAGCCATGCGCAAACCGGGCTCTATGGACTCTATCGGAACTTCATCAGACACAAAGGAAAGCAGGAAGTTCTCACCTGGCTGGAGCGACAGTCCTGGCCCCGCGCGCATTATTTTATTGGGGAAGTGCATCGGCGCGAAAGCAACCTGGAGGATGCCGAATCGATTTTTCTTGATCTCCTACAGCAAGATTCCACCTTGAGCCGGCAGCCCATTTATCTTTCATTGGCCCGCATCTATTATGAGCAGAATAGGACCGAACATGCTGAGGAGTATTTCCGCAGAGCGGCGAACGAAATCAAAACGAAACACGATGCCGAAATGGTGCTGGAAGATGTAAAATATGTCATGACGAACAATGAGCTGCGGCAGTTTCACAACTTGGAAACGAACGCTGAATATAGCGCATTCTTTCATTCCGTGTGGGTCAAGCGCGACCCTTTTCCGGCGGCGAAAACCAATACACGTTTGGCGGAACATTATCGCAGGTTGAATTATGTGGAGAATGATTACGAGTTCGATGGCGTGAGGTCGTGGTTCAATAATCCGGATAAACTTACGCAATTGGAATTCCCCAAGGTTTACTATCTCAACCAGGACTTCAACGACAAGGGTCTTATCTACATTCGCCATGGCCAGCCGGACGATCGTGCGGTCACGCTCGGGCAATCGGTTACTCCAAATGAGTCCTGGCTCTATTATGAAACGTCCGAATCTCCGGAAATCATATTTCATTTTCTGCTGGACGAGAACGCCACGGAGAACAATTGGAGATTGACGCCCTTTGTTTCGCATCCCGAAATGCTGTCCGATCGTGTCAGCTGGGGTTCCATCTATCATCAAATGCTGACGGGCAGTCAGTTGGAACGATTTGGCCTGGAGAGCCGTATGGCCGAGGAGAGCCGCGAGTCTGTCAATATCGGTTTTTCCACCGATCGTCATTCCTTTGACAAATCCATCGAACCCCTCAGTGCGTCATTCTATAGTGCCGCCTTCCGCGGTGAC
>JAUXJX010000063.1 GCA_030624545.1 Bacteroidota bacterium
CACCAAGCAGGGCGTCATCAAAAAGCTCATTCCCCTCCCACACAATTTTTCTGATACGATATCTTACGCCTTCGTGCAACGTGATATTGATAGACAGATTCTCGCGCGCGTCATCATAGTAAATGGAGTCACCAATAATCTTTGCATCACGAAAGCCATTTTTGCGATAGAAAGCCAACAGCTTTTCCAGATCTGCCTCATATTCGTTTCTCTTGAAATCGCCACCAAACCACCACCACTTGTCTTCCTTTACTTTCTTAAATTGCTTTTTTAGCTTTCCGTCATCAAAATTCGTGTTTCCCGTGAATGAAATCTGCTTTACTTGAACCTTTTTCCCCTCATCAATTTTGAAGACAAGCTTTATGCGATTGGGCTTATTGCTCGTGAGTGTATCGTAATCGACTGATGCAAGTAAATAGCCCTTTTCGGCATAAAGGTCCAAGATTGCATTCTTGCTCTTAACCATCAGCGAGGGGCTGAAAACCTGTCCCGGATACAAATCCAAATTCTCCTGGAATTCCCTTTCTTTGATTTTTTTGTTACCGTCAAATGAGTAACTTTCCAGGCGGGGGAACTCTTTAATTTCCAGACGTAGATAGTAACCGTCTCCTACTTCCCGATCGACGTAGATTTGAATATCCGAAAAGATGCCCAGCCCCCAAAGCCGCTTGATTGCAGTCTGTATCTCGTCTCCAGTGATTTCGCCGCCGTCTACCAGGCCTGAAGTCATCTTGATGATATCGGCATCAGTCGATTGGTTTCCCATTACCGACACGCCGAGAATCTTGACGCTTTTCTTTTGCGCAAATGTCAAAGAACCGGATGCCGTGAAAATCAGGCAAAAAAACGAGACAAACATAATAAAACTAAGCTTTTTTTGCAACATTTCGTCAGTGCCTCCAAATTACCTTAAAACACAAATGAGTGCCTAATTTGAACACGAGTGTCATCCTTATTGAGGATGAGTAGACTATCATAGTTGTATTGAAGTTCCAGGAGCAAATTGGGATTAATGCGATATTCCAGATCCACTGTATGCTTCAATCCCACGCCTTCTTCCTGATATCGTGGATCCAACCCCGCTTCCAGTTGTCCCGAATATAGCAAATATAGGTTTTCAGATAGATATTTGCCAACGGTAACCTGGGTGCTGCGAAATATCAAATAGCGGGGATCGATTTTGCTGTATATGTCCGAATTGAGATCGATGAAATTCCGGGCAAACCTCGATCGAAATCGGATCGCATCCATACCTAGCGTTCGCTCGAGCGTCCTTTCTACCGGGCGGAATAATGGACGAAAAACGAGATGATCCGTACTTAGCCCGATGACGTCTGTTGCTTTTGATCTGAATTGATCCACAGAACTAAGGGAATATCCAAGCGTCGCCAGGACCTGGACATCGTTAGAGCCGACCAAAGGATTGTCGGAAGACAGCTTAAACCGTACGTCCTCATTCCATCTTCCTCGTTCCAATTCCTGCTTGGTTTCCGGATCATAGAGATAGAGAGTCAAGTAGATGTTGGAGGGCACGCCCAAAGAATCGGTATAGGTTGTTCGTCCCCGCCCATAGACAATCGGGTAGACATCGCTGCGGTCGAACTCTGCTGCGAACTTTTCCACACCAAAATTAAAATCCAAATATTCGATGTCACCGCGGGTGGACTGCACCAACCCTTCCGTGCGAAATGATTCATCTTCAAAAATTCCGGTAAATTTTAGTTCGCTGATTTTAGGATCAATCGCTGCGTTTACCCAGATATTATCTACAATTCCGGGAAACTGCTTCACATATCGAACGTCCTTCGTAGGCACCATCCGCACATCCCATACCATTCTCTCAAGGATTTTTTCCGTCAAACTGGGCTCAGTTGATACGCCTTCTTCAAATTCGAAGGGAAACATAAAGGCCGCCCTACTCACCAGGATTTCTCCCTTTGCAACCGGATGCTCTTCCGGACCCGTGACTGTGAAATATTCATACGGATCGTGGCCCTTGATTGTAAACCAACCTTCTTCACCCGCACGCATTGTGCCCGGTATGTTTAAGGGAACCCCTTTTCTCCCCGTTTTGATTAGGATCGCACCAAAATTAAATCCCCACTGGGTGATGTACAAAGGCTCCATCCCGTTGTCGAAACGAAATGAGTCCAGATTGGTTTTTACAAAGACCTTTCCTCCATCAATAACGCCACTCATATTCATAATGTCTATGAACTGGTTTTCAGGATCTAATTTGGCCTCAACCTCAATATTCTCAACGACAGGCGCTATCTCCTCCAACCAGACTTTCCCATTCTTAAGATTTACTTCTCCCTCGGTATAGACAACATTTCCGTATGAACCTCCGAAACCCCATCGAAATGTAGCATCGCTTCGACTTTCCTTAACTTCAGGAAGATTACCAAAAAGGACGGCCATGGCGTCGCCGCTACCGGCGAGATGGATATCCATGTCTTGTTCAGAACTGAACGGCAAAAAGGCTGAACCCTCAATCAGGTATTGATCATTTTTCAACAGACGAATCTCGTTGAAATACATCCCTGAGGCCGCGCTATCTGAAGTGATCTCTGCCAACTCACCGTTGTAAACGGGGGAAAAGGAGCCAAGAGAAGCGATGTCCTCTAACGATTGCGGTTTTCCAACGTCCAATTTGAGTGAGTCGAAAAGAACAAAAAACAACCTGCCATCCTTGGCATGAATTCTTCCGCTAATTTCAGGAGTGGCAAGCTTATTGCTCAGACTAAGGTCAAAATCCGCGAGGCCCTCCACGAAGTCTACCTCCCCGATTATCAAATTTAAGATCGTCGAAACATTCACATCCTTGCCGCTTGCGTCGATGTCCAGCAACTGATTTGCGAGATCAATTGAACCCTTCCCTTCCATTAACTGAATATCTTCCTTGAATAATTTGAACTCGCGGAAGTCGAGTGTTTTTCCGGTAAGCTGAATGAGGACGTCGCCCGCATAGTATCCCTCGCCCCGGAATATGACATCTGAAAAAGTCACATCGCTCTCAATCACGGGTGCATCAAGAGTCCCCCCTAACAGCACCTCGCCATCCACCTTCCCCAAAACACCGAAAGCGGGATTGAGTAGCACACCATCGAATATGTAAGTCAGATCGGCGTCATTCAAAGTCAATTTTCCCGAAACGGGCCGATCGCCGGAAAATTCTATATTAGCTTGCGCTGAATAAAAATCACCGAGTTTGTACTCTTTCAAATTGACATATTCCGGACTGAATTGTAGTTTCAAGAATCCCGGGATCGTGCCGCCGGTATCCGGCTGATAGGTTATGTCACCCTGAATATCCGAACCTTCTTCAGAGGAACTGTAAAAGCCATCGATTTTGAACAGCAGATTGTCCCGCGTGAATATCTTTCGGTGAGCCGTAAGCTGGTATGTTGCATAGTTTTGATCTCCGGTAACGTCGCAGCTGAGATCCAGTAGATTTTGCAAGCGGTCCTTTATTGGCAGGGAGGTAAGCTCCCATAGATCTCCGCCAAAATGATCGATTTTTGCGTTAAACTGCAAATGATCGTTCTCCGGCCGAATTTGAGCTTGAAAAGTGAACGGTCCGTCACCGTTCTTTGCAGTCAGCCGCAGGGTCCCACTGTCAAATTCCAGTGTTCCCTGGATGGGAACAGAATCGTTCTCGGTTGTAATGCCCATCGCTTCGAATTTTGAATCAATTACGTAATTATCAAGGTCTCCGCTAAGTCGCCCGGAGATTTGAAGGGGAAACCCGTGTAATTCCGGATCTAGCCCTTTTTTCAAGAGATTGCGAAAATCACCAAATACGTCAAAGTCCATGTCAACTGTCGGTATCTCGGTATCTATTGAGATAAGCCCCTTGCTCCGAAGATCGAAATCCTGGAATCGCGCTTCCGCAGCTGCGATCGAGAATTTCCCGAACTGGTACGTGAACCGGGTCTTCAGGGCCTTAAACTCTTTGCCGGATACCGCAAAATCCGGGACTCGTATCTCGCCCGAAAATTTTGGACTCGCGGGCTCGTCAGAAATGCTAATTTCCGCATCTGCCAATCCGCTAAGCCCGATCGATTTTTCCTCTCCCCAGATTTCCGAAAAGATCCTGTCCAGATCCAATTCAGTAGCAGAGACTCTAAGATTAAAACTGGGATCAAGAACATTCAGGACCTCTCCGTCTATCACGAAAGGACTACCGTAGCATTCAAGGCTGCAAGAAGTAAGCTCCACATTCCAATCGCTGATTTTTGCACTTGCGTTGAATTTGTCCAGCCTGACTTTTCCGCCGAAAAGGTCAAGATCGGCATCGGTCAAATTGACTTCACCGTCCAGACTTAGTCGACCCGAGCTCGTTTCTCGTAATATGCCACGACCAAGCAGCTGCCCCTTTTCAATTTTTAGAATTTCAGGGAAGATTGTTGGAATGGTGGTGGAAAGATTATCGTCAAAAAATGTAACTACCACGGAGTCTAGCCGGCTCGCAAGCAAATTGGCGTGTCCCGTCAATACTATGTTTTCATTTCCGGAACCAAAAAGGCGTCCACTCATTCGAATATTTGAATTTGCCAAATCGGTTGTCCTGAGCCAACCATTCAGCTTGTTTACGAGGGTGATCTCTTCGCCCAGGCTATCAAGCCACGCAACTACACCGTCCTTTATGGATATGCTGCCAACAAAATTGATATCAAGCAGCTTACTTTCATATGTTTCTTTGATCTTATCAACGTCAAATCTCGGCCCTTCGCCCTCACTCTCGCGTGATGAGCCTCGAGCGAAATTGCCTTGAATTCTGAACTCCGGGTTCTCCAGAACGATTTGGGAGATCAACCGAACTGGATTGAAATTGTACTTGAATGCATTATAGGGGCTAAATCCCAGTTGGGCTTTTTTGATGTCTAGTTGGATGGATTGCTTGGGCAACTGAAGGGAGACGTCTTGCAAAGTAATGTGGTTGGGCTTTACGGAGAGTTTCGCAATGTTCAACTCCCCTTCGAAATATGGCTGCAGCTCTGATATGATGAATCTACGCAGGCGATCTTCGACCGATAATACCTGCCATGCCACACGGGCCGAGATGGCAAGTAAAATTAGTCCTGCAAATATAAAAATAATCCAACGCCGTGAATCCATAAATTCTTTGTCACATCAGGTCAAAGTAACTGAGCTGGAAAATTGAGGTTTCCCGAAATCTACTTCTTTCAAATCAGTATTTTGTGCTGACTTTTTTCCGGCATCTGCATAGTAACAACTCAATGAAAACAATATAGTTCCGCGTTTTCCGAGACGCTTTTCACGACCGGGCCAATTGTCCACTAACCCTGCCAAAGCGTCTTTCACGTTTCTGGTAATCACGAATGGACTGATAAAGATTCTGGCGTCGGAAATCAGGCCAGAAAACGTCCGTAATGTAAATCTCAGTATAAGCAAGCTGCCAGAGAAGAAAATTACTAATGCGAAGCTCGCCGCTTGTTCGTATCAGTAGATCGGGATCTGGTAAGTCACAAGTATATAAATGGCCGGATACTGTTTCCTCGTCAATATCCTCAAGGGCCATCTCCCCGGTTAGGACTTTGTTTGAGATTAGTCTTACCGCATCTTGTATCTCTCTTCGTCCACCATAGCTGAGTGCAAGATTCAATGTGAGCCCGGTGCAATGCCGGGTCTTCTCAGTTCCATACACCAGACTTTCTCGCGTTCTCTGGGGTAGATCTTCCAGCCGACCGATTGTGATGAGACGAACATTGTTTTTCACCAAATCATCGAGTTCATTTTTGAGGGTGCTGACCAGCAAATGCATCAAGGCGCTGACCTCAGAACGAGGGCGTCTCCAGTTTTCCGCTGAAAAAGTATACAGCGTCAAAATGTCAATTCCCAGCTGGCCGCAAACTTCCACCACGTCTCGCACGGACTTCACCGCCTGCCGGTGACCTTCCACACGGGGTAAATTTCGCTGGCTGGCCCATCTTCCGTTACCATCCATGATAATGGCTATGTGTCTCGGAAGGTTTCCGGCAGCTTTTAGCTCAAATTGATGCCGTTCGTCCTCGGTCATAACTGATCTACTTTCTTATCCTTACTTATGTAGACTATAGCTGATTTGGTGCCGAAAATCAAGTAGAAATTAGAGAGATTGAGAGCTTGTTTTTCTTGGAGTTCCCTGATTTTGATCCCTTGGCTGGATAAGTAAACTGGGCTCGTTGGTAAATCGCGAGACGAATTCCCCAATCCTGTTGTTTTTTGATGGTTTTTGATACATTTCTTTCGCCTGCAGACAGCTCTTAGATTTTTCAAGCTGTTGTTCTATGCTACTCCAATTTGCGAATCGTGCTGTTCTGATATTTCAACATGGTAAGATTCGTATTCATTCTTGTGTTTTCGCTAAATTGATAGCGTGCTACCAGGCCCTGGAAGGCAGAGATACTGTTCAGCTTATCCAGCAGATCCCGTCGTGTTTGATCACTCAATTTAATACCGCTTAACAGGAAGTTCATAGAATCAAATCCGGCGATTTCCAGCTTTCCCGGTGATACTCCCATCTTTGCGCGGAACCGGTCTCTAAATCTCTGAAAGGTATCGCTGTTTTCATCCAGAAAGTAATCAGTAGAAAAGACAGCTCCTTGAACGTACGGATCGTTGTCTATTAATACATCTTCATCATTCCAGTAATTTCCACCAATCAGCTGCGCCTGAATATTGTAAAGGGCCAATTGAGGCGCAACGTACCGTATATGCTCGGTGTAGACCGGCAGGAATATACCGTCGATTGACGTGACCGCCGTAGCTGTGGAATCAGCAAGCTCGATGTTTTCCTCCTCCTTCTTGCTCCTCATCTCATTAATTACCTCAGCAACTGAATCAATCTCACTTCTGGTCAAAAAAGGCATCTCTTGCAGGATGGAATCCCTAAGCATTTTTCTCAGACCAAGCGTGCGGAAACGACTGATTTGTTCTCGGACGTCCGTTGCACCTTCGTAATACCAGGTCTCTGCAACAATGCTGCCATTCAATTGATCGATTTTCTGGGCGAATCCGTCGGTTATGTCTCTGCCATATTTGTCTGCAGGGGCAAGGATCGCAAAAGAGCGAAGATTCAATTGGCTGATAGCGTATTCGGCTATTTTTTGACCTTTTGCGGTTACATCCGGGTTCATCTGAAATATGTTGATGCCCACCTGGGTTAGTCCCGTCTCGATCGCAGTTGGCGCAATTACCGGTGTTTGAGAGGATTCAGCCAGTGCGCCGACTATAGCAGTCTTATCACTTTCGATCTCGCCAATAATAGCGACGGTATTCTCTTTGCCAATGAGTTCTCGCGCGGCGGTAATCGCGGTTAAGGATTCACCTTGAGAGTCACGAACCACCGCCTTTACACCAAGCTCTCGCGCTACCGGGTTTTCTTCCAGCGCAAATTGGAGCCCTCTCAGCAGGGCCTTTGCTTCTTCTTCGAAAAAGCCTGTAAGGGGCAGAATGACACCTATTTTGAGGGGCTCAGAGGAGAGGTTCGTAATCGTGCTAATGTATTTTCGGACTTCATCCCTGTAGGATTCGCTAAGAGATTCTGCTAAGAGCCTTTGCAAGACTGCCTGAGCGTGATCTCGATTGCCGCGGAGATGTTCGCCTACCGCATCGAACAGGGCGAATAATTGTTGACTGGGAGAAGTTTGAAAGCGATCCCTCAGATATTGAACCTGTTGGGCTTCAAGGTGGCCTAGAAGCAGAGCCGGCAAACGAACCACAGCAAGATCTCGTAATCTCGGATCAGAAGCTGTTTCCAGTACTGTAAACAGCTTTTCCCCAGAAGCATAATATTGACCTTGCTTAAAGGAGATGGCCGCCAGCAGGTATATGGAATCGTCAACATAGTCGCTTTGAGGGTAAGAATTAATCAAGGAATGCAGCCTTCTTTGTGCATCCGGGAGCTTGCCCTGAAAATAATGCGCACGCGCCAGGAGATAGAGAATTCCCGTTATCCTGTGGTTGGTGGGATAGATTTCCAGAAGACTTTCGAGTTGACCTTCAACCAGTTCATAGCGAGCTGATAGGTACTGGTCCAAAGCCTTCTGGAAGACATTTTCGACCTCCTGTCTAAATACGATTTTTTCCTGGAGCTCTTGGCGATCGTGTGGTGTTTCAGCAAGCGCTTGAGCTGAACAAAACGCGGCACAGCTTAAGACTAAAACAAGGCAACGGAACTTCAAAAAATTTCTTCCATGCTGCAGAGGTCGATCAAACATA
>JAUXJX010000444.1 GCA_030624545.1 Bacteroidota bacterium
CGAAATTATTGATCAAACAGGCGTTCAGAAATATGAAGCCTAGTGATTCGTTTACCATTCTTCTTCTCTTGTTCCTTCGGTGACTTCGGCCTGCCCGCCGCAGGCGGGATTTGTTCGGTGATAATTATTCAAGTTAGCCTCTTCCAATCTGTTCGGCCAATTTCCCGCTTTCAATCTCTTTCTTCCTGCCCCGTTCCTTCAACCCATTAAACAACAACAGCCATAAGCCCAACGTAAAAAACCCGCCACCGGGTAGAATCATGATGACCCATGGTTCAAACCCGGTTCCGAATAGAGATTGGCCAAACAGAGTGCCATTACCCAGGATTTCTCTGACAATACCCAGGCAGAGCAGAGCAAAGATGAACCCGATGCCCATACCCAATGCGTCCAGGAATGCCTTTCCTATCGTGTGCTTGGAGGCAAAAGCCTCGGACCTGCCCAGGATTAGGCAGTTCACCACGATGAGCGCGATATAGGCGCCAAGTGCCTTATGAAGCTCGATACTGATGGCTTGAATCAGAAATTCTACCACGGTCACAAATGTCGCAATGATGAGGATATAGGTGGCAATCCGAACCTGCTTGGGAATGAATTGGCGCAAAGAAGAAACCAGCGTGCTTGACATGATCAACACAAAAGTCGTGGCGAGCCCCATGGCCAGGGCATTCATGGCGGAATTGGATACTGCAAGAACCGGGCACATTCCCAGCACCTGGACAAATACCGGGTTCTCCTTCCACAATCCCTTAATGAAGGTGTCCGTGTCTAGCTTTGAGCTGTTTGATGGTCTGATTTCGCTCATTTCGTATCGCGACTATTTATTAACACCGAAAAACACCGAAAACACCGAATACAGTTGATTCGCTTTTGAGATATGATGGAAGCAAAGCCAAAATGTCCTCATGAAAATTTCTCACGGTGCTGTTTTTCATAGTGCTTTGTTGTTCACCATTCGGTGACTTCGGTGTTGTTCAGTGTTTAGTCGTTCAGGTGCGTTATTCATCCTTGAAGACGTCCAACTCTCTTGCCAACAGCGGAATCATCTCTGCCGTGCTTCCCTTCAAAATCTTACCGATTGCTTTCGAAGAAATAGTCGCGCCGGTAATTCCATCTATCTGCCATGGAAATTCCTTGGTTCCCTGCTTGACTACCTCAATGGGGTTCTGCACACTTTTTCCATCCTCAGTGAGAGAGACATCCAGGGCCTCAAAATTCTTCAAAAAAGCGAGATCCTTTTCGATCTTATCGCCCAGCCCGGGGGTCTCCTTGCTTTCCAACACCTGCATTCCGACTACAGTCTGGTTTTCGGGCGAATAACCATATATGATACTAATGGCATCCTGGAAGCCCTGGCCGCGCGCCTCGATGACAATTCCGACCAAGCGCCCCTGGTCATCATAGCCGGCATACACCTTTCTTCCCTCTCGCTCCTCGTCCCGGAGAAGTTCGAATTTGTTATCAACGACCCCGAATGTTTTCTTGGTCTTTGCTTCAGGCAATGCTTTGTAGATGGCTTTTTCCAAAAATTCGGCCTTTTTTCTGAGAATCGTGGGCAACGTAACCTGGTAGGTGAAAACAATCAGCAGGGAACAGAGGATGCCGACCCCGCCCATGGCGCGGAACATGTTCCAGGTTTTGGGTGGGGCTGTTCTTTTCATCTCGTGCTGATTCACAGTCATGCACTCACATTTTTTGTGCCATAAACAGTCGGCTGAATCAGCCGGTCAATGTGGGGTGAAAGGGCGTTTGCAAATAAGATGGAGTACATGACGCCTTCGGGCAGACCGCCCCACAGTCGGATAACCACCACCAGAACACCAATCAAGGCTCCATAAATGATTACTCCCCGATTCGTCACGGGCGATGCCACCATGTCCGTGGCCATGAATACAGCGCCCAACATCAAACCGCCGGAAAACAGCATGAATATGGACGTGGGATAAAGCTCCGGATTCAGCCAGTGCATAAATCCGCTGAATAGAATCACCGAAACAAAGATTGCGGCGGGAATTCTCCAATTCATCATCTTTCTTCCGGCCAGGTATACGCCCCCCAAAAGAATAAGGATGCTGCTGGTTTCTCCGGTGGAGCCGCTCGTTAATCCCATGACCAGATCGAGCGATGCCGTCGGCTCATGATCGAATTTCATCGCGCCCAGGGGAGTTGCCCCGGTAACCGTATCCCATACAGGCTGCATGAAGGGAAAAGCGAGAGAAGATGTCGGCAGACTTTGAAACCGGTCCACTACGAAGGCCGGATTCCAGGTGGTCATTGCCACCGGAAATGCCGCCTGCAGAGTAGCCCTGCCGACAAGGGCGGGATTAAATACGTTGTATCCGAGTCCGCCAAACAAAAACTTTCCCAGACCGATACAGACAAATCCGCCTATTGCGGCCATCCAAAGAGGCAGCCCGGGCGGCAGAGTCAGTCCATAAAGCAGTCCTGTTATGGCGGCAGACCAATCCTTTATGGTAGATTGTTTTCCCGAGACCCAACAGAGCAAATGCTCAGCCAGCAAACAGGACAACAAGGAGACGGATAGAATCGAGAGTGCGGCCAGGCCGAATGCATAGATCGAAAATGCGACCACGGGCAGCAGCGCGGTTACCACGTTTCGCATGATCACATCCACAGAAAGCCCGCTTATGATGTGTGGAGATGTCCGGATTTCGAGGGTTTTGCCTGAAGCGTTCATGCGGCCTGCTGTTTCTCTCTCAGGATTACCTTTGCCATACGAAAATACTGGACCAGTGGAATATTAGCCGGACACACATAGGTGCAGGCGCCGCATTCAAAGCAGTCCATCAGGTGGTACTCTTCAGACATAAGCTGGTATTCTTCATTTTTGGCTAGAATGCCGAGGCGGGATGGATTGAGAAAAATTGGGCACGCTTCCACGCAATGGGCGCATTTGATGCATGGATAAATCTTTTCGGCAATTCGAGCGCTTTCCTTTTCTGTGAAGACGATGAAACCGGATGTGCCTTTGGTTATGGGCACATCCAGACTTGATACCGCCGGTCCCATCAGCGGTCCCCCCAATATCACCCTGGACACATGCTCTTTCATTCCGACCTGTTCAAGGGCATAGCGCAA
>JAUXJX010000537.1 GCA_030624545.1 Bacteroidota bacterium
ACAGCAGCCTGGCTGAAACGTTCAGTTCCGTAACCTGATTCCTCGGCACACTGAAGCGAAATTCCTCTTTTTCGTTCAATGCGTCCACTTCAGTGGTAAGCGTCGAGGGACAGGAAAAGTTGAATTCGGCCCTATCCGAAAAACCTGGGAACATGGCACGGCGATAACGGACACCCACCATTTCCCACAGGTTATGCCTATCGATCAGATTGCCATCTTGATCCACAGCTTCGGCCTTAAAAATGAAGGACCCGGGGTGGATGAAGTTCCTCTCGTCTTTGCGGCCTGAAACAAAAATCTCATTACCGTCCTGGTCCGTCACGACGACCTCCACCCAGGCCTGAATGATATCCAGCGGTCCTGTAGGAAATTCATGGCCAACCTTGTTGTTGGTAAAGACCGCCTCGATCTTCACTTTCTGTCCGGGCGCCACCTTATCCGGCACGACCAATTCAAGGGGGACAGCAGGGCCTTCCTTCCATTTGTCCGCAATTTCGGGGATTTCGATTTGGCCCTTCAACCATTTTTCCGTCAGGGCAATATGTTCTTCCGCCCCGGGGAGCTCCAGAGCCGCGGGCATAAATTGATTGGCGCCCAGAAACCGGTGGCTGCGATGCTTCGCATCGTCGGCCGTTCGATTGTAATCCAGCGCGTCGCCGCTTCCGGGATCGCTGGAATCCGTCAAGGGCATATGGCACTCGCGGCATTCGATCGTCTTAGTGGGGTCTCCAGGCGTATTCCAGCGGCTTTTGCGCCAGTTGTCGAATTGATTTTGTAGTTGAACCCAGCCAACGTTGGTGATCTCCTCGTCAATAAACTGCTTGTGGCAGGCGGCACAAAACTCGGGACTTTTGAACAAGCGATGCTGCAAGCTCTCCACATGATATCTCGGATAGGAACGAATTAGGAAATCCCTTGTGAACCGGGCCCACTTCGCTTCGGACAGTTCAAACATATAGCGCCCGGGTTGCGTTATCACATAGTTGGCATTGCCCTTGATATCGGTCTCTTTGATGGCGTGGCAGACGATGCAGGAAACGCCCTCCTTGTAGCCAACAAGGTTGGTCAGGTCTTCTGTGAAAATATTCTTCGTTCCTGAGAACAAAGAGATCGGATCATGGCAGCCGCCGCAATATCGTGTGGATTCCGGCCCATTTTGCTCCCCCATAACACTCTGCACTTTTTGAAAGGCCACGTCCATGGCAGAGTAGCGATGCGCGCTGACCTCCCACTCCTTGAGAATCTGCTCGTGGCAGCCTGAGGTGCCGCAAGACTCGGATCCGCCCATGGAGCGGGCGTCAAAGGCACCTCCCGTGCTTGTGCGCGCAAGGCTGGGAGCAAATGGACGATCAGGCCCATACAGGTAACTATAGTCTTCGGGCAGCTTGTTGACCATTGTCACCGGTTCATAGGCATACGCCAGCACGCCGACCACTGCAAAGAGAATCACTGCGATAAATATGCTTTTCCAGGCAAATTTTTTCTCGGCGGCGACAACCGGCTCCAATGATTCGGATTCTCTCCGCTTGAAATTCCGAATGACAATGACCAGCATGTGAGGGAGCAAAGCGGCAATCAAAGCGAAAGTCGAAATGATGTGAACAAGATCCCAGCCATAGCTGATTCTGGCTGCGAAGATTGCCTGAAACGTCAATACCAGGCCGGACACGCCCGCCGCAATAGTCGCCAGCATGGAAAAATATCCGGTGAGCTTGCTGTGGGTCATCCTGATCGAGCGGTAAATGAACCAATGCCGGATTTGGTACCACGCAAAAGGTATAATGAATACGAGACCGACAATGGTATGTAACAGGACCGTAATCTGGTTCGAAACATTGAATGGGAGCAGATAAATGGAGAGGCCCGTTACGGTCTCGAAACATAGCAGTCCTGACATCCAATAGAGCAATCCATGCTGCCATTCGCGGGCCTTGATGTGTTGGTTATTCTGATTGTTCATGGCTTCCACCTCCGATATTTATTGTCCTGAATCGGCAAACTCTGCCACAAATGCACTAAGACACGAAGAATTTTGAATCCAGCATAACCGGATTCTTGACAAAATATACATATTGTTTAAAGGACAGTCAAGGCTATAATGAAGATTTCGGTTTTGATTCGATCTCAGTCAGACACAGAAGGATTGAAACCGAACGACAATTTAAAACTTGACAATGAAGTCTCGGTGAAGTAAAATTGACTAATTGACATAAGAACGATTTCTGGAGGATACTCAGATGCGGTTAACTCAAACAGCGGGATATGCACTGCGAGCTATGGCATATATGTCAACCATTCGTAAAGAGCTGCCAATCCGCGCGAAGGATCTGTCAGAGGCTACCGGAATTCCGGGCCCTTATCTATCTAAGATCATGCGCCACCTGGTAACTGCCGGGCTTTTGAATTCGCAGAAAGGCCACGGTGGTGGGTTCAAGTTTTCGAAATCCCTATCCAAGATTCGCTTTATCGACGTGCTAAATGCAGTTAACACTGAAATAAACCCGGACGAGTGTGTATTTGGCTGGGGGGAATGTGTTGACCACAATCCCTGTCCGGTTCACTTCTTCTGGAGCGATTTTAAGGAGCACTTCGTAGAAAGCGCAGAAAAATACACGTTGGCAGACGTGGTAGACACGAAACCCGAGGCCAGA
>JAUXJX010000219.1 GCA_030624545.1 Bacteroidota bacterium
GAGTGATTTCGACGGTCACTTTTACCGTTCCGCTGCTGGGATCGACAACCGGATTGATCATTTGGACTCTGCCCGCAAATTCCTTGTCGGCATGCGCTTCCACGGTGATTTTGGCTTGCTGATTGACTCGAATTTTCGATATATCCCTTTCAGGAATGTAGATTCGTGCTCGAAGCGTATCGTAGTCGGCAATTGAAAAAACGACCCGGTTTACCGTAATATAATCCCCCAATTCGATCAACCGGCTGGTAACGATTCCGTCGATGGGAGCAATAATCGAAGTATATTGCCACTGGAGCCTGGCGGACTCATATTGGGATTGCGCGGTTTCATCTTGATATTTTGCATCGTCGAATTGTTCTTTACTTACCAGATTCTTCTCAAACATCTCTTTGGAACGATCGAAAAGCCTGAGCGTGTTGTCAGCGCGGGCTTTGGCCTGTTCCATATTCAGCTTCATTTCACGATCATCCAGTTTTGCAAGCAGATCTCCCTTTTTGACCAAAGATCCCTCTTCATAGTTGAAATCCTGGACAATCCCACTGACCCGGGCTATCACGTCGACCGTTCGCTCCGCTTCCAAAGTAGTGTTGGTCAGAATGTATGTTGAAATAGTTCCGCTTTGAACCGTATCGACTTTTACAGGCAGTGCGCCGACTTGAGAACCACCAAAAGAGCCGCGAAATGCGCTCCCCCCGGCTTCAGGCTGGTCACTTTTGCCACAGCCATAAACAAACATCAAAAGGCCAAGCAGAAGGGCCGGACCAGCCATTCGAAGTTTCCAATTCATCAATAGATCTCCTCAAAGCAAATCAGGAATTTGTAATTTTGCATTCATTTTAGACTACCGGACACTTGCTTTTTCAGCAGAGTACCTTGATAAACCGGTATATTTCAAAATAGAAACAGCAAGCGTTATAGTCAATACATTTAAGTCTGACTTGAAGTTCAAATAATCCTCAAGAAAATATGACCTTAGAACAGCTGAGAAGGATCACCAACGGACGAAAACTCGATAAGATTCAGGAATTGGTCGAGGTTGGATCCTTTAGAAAGAAAATTGAGATGGTGCCGATGCCAAGAACTGCAAAATAGAGCAGAATTACGATCACTTCAGGAGATTTTCTAAACAACAGTTCATATCCGATTCCACATATACTGACTATACAATATATGAGCCCACGAACGGTGTGCTTGTCTCTCCTGGCACTCAAAACAATTTTCCTGGCAGCACCTCTATGGCAATTCCAAAAAGAGATGGGTTGTTCCTTGACCCCTCTGCACGTAGAGTCTCGCTACGTCTCCGGATTCCAGGTTTTCAATCTTTTTCCAAAACTCATCTTCATCCGCAACATCGTCAGAATTAACTTCAATAATCAAATCATCCACACGCAGTCCCGCTTCGAAGGCGTTGCTGAAGGCGTCCACGTTGGTAACCAGGACACCACGAACGTCCTCCAGGTTCAAGTCTCTGGCCCTTCGCCTTCCCAAAGTTTCAACGTCCAGGCCGAGTACCAGTTCTTCGGTTTCTTCTGAAGACGTCGATACCGCGGCAACCTGGCTCTCCTCATACTCCCTTTCTTCCAGCACGACCAAAATTCGCTTTTCCTCGCCATTCCGGAAAACCACTACCTCAACTTCCGAACCCGGGTCCTTCTGAGCGATTATGGACTGGACCTGGTTGGATCTCTGTATGCGTATGCCATCAACCTCAAGCAGAATGTCCTCAGACTCCAGGCCGCCTCGGGAGGCCGGGCTATCAGACAGAATTTGATCTATGAAAACACCCTCCACCTTCTCCATACGATATGCCTTGGCCTTCTTTTGGTCCATGGGCTGCATCTGAATTCCCAAATAGGCTCGAACTACGCGGCCCTCGGTAATAAGGTCTTCCATAACGGCCTTGGCAAGATTTATGGGAATTGCAAAACCATAGCCCTCATAAAAACCGGATCGAGTCGCAATCGCCGTGTTCACTCCAATAACCTCGCCCTGCAAATTCACCAAGGCGCCACCGCTATTCCCCGGATTGATAACTGCGTCCGTTTGAATGAAATTCTCGACTGCCCAGACATCTCTTATTATATCCATTTGCCGGCCGATTGCACTGATTATTCCAGCGGTTACCGTGAAGCGCAGTTCAAGAGGATTTCCGATTGCCATGACCCATTGACCGACCTGCAAATCGTCGGAGTTACCAAGGTGCGCGGCCGGAAGATCGTCACCATCAACCTTTATCACTGCAACTTCCGTCAAGGGATCGATGCCAACGATCTTTCCATGAAATGTGCGATTATCAAGTAGAGTCACTTGAAGCTCGGTCGCACCTTCAATCACATGAGTATTGGTCAGTATGTAGCCGTCCTCATGAACGATGATGCCAGATCCGGCGCCCCCTTGCTTGAATTCTTTTTGGGGCGAGCGGAAAGGATTGAGCCGCTCCGGAAATAGATCCCAGAATCTCTTGTCCCCGTCATGGTACTTTTTCAGATCAGAGTAAGAGACTTTCCGATAACTGTTTATGCTTACGACGGCTGGCGTTACGCTTTTGTTGATCTCAACAAACGAGTTGGTAAAGCCATCGGAGGAAGCCGGAGAAACGCTTTTGCTGGTTCCTGTGGGAAATGAAAAATCCTCATCAACCAGGGCAGTTCTTTTCTGGGCTTGTCCGACATCGGTTAGATTCAGGTTGCTGGTCAGGATCACGCCAATTGCAACGCCGACAAATATCAAAGTAACATAGAGAAAGTATCTATTCTCTTTTCTCATGGGATTCGAGCCTTATTTGTTGATGAAGAAACATTTGCGATTCGGTTCAGTCATAGGTTTTCTTCTTGATCTTGATGAATGAATAATTTCCGGCAAAAGGGTCAATCCCGAGAACCGCTAAGAATAATCAGACGGAGAAGATGCACCAACGCCACCGCGGTGGCGGCCACGTAAGTCAATGCCGCGGCATTTAAGACCTTTCTGGCCAGCGGCACCTCTTGTGGAGTAAGGTATCCGCCTGACTGAAGAATTCGGATCGCCCGTGAGGAGGCATCAAATTCTACCGGAAGGGTAATCAGTTGGAACAGCACGACACCGGAAAAGAGTATGACGCCTGCTTGCATTAGGGGCCCGATTGACATGAAAAGCCCGATCAGAAACAATGGAAATGCAAGGGTTGAACCGATGTTTGCGACAGGCAGTATTGAATGACGCAGTTGAAGCGGTGCATACCCTATCTTGTGTTGGATGGCATGACCCACTTCGTGGGCGGCTACACTCAGCGCCGCAATCGAATGTCCATTATAGTTTTCCGGTGACAGAACCACTTTCTTGGTGCGCGGATCGTAGTGATCGGACAGCTTCCCTTCTCCCTGCTCGATGCTCACATTGTGCAGTTGGTTGTGTCCTAAAATATCGTGCGCCACATTCGCCCCTCGTCTACCCCAACTGGACTGAACCTTGGAAAATTTCTCGTATGTACGTCTGACCCTGAATTGAGCATAAAGCGCGAGTATCATAACTGGAATCAGCAATACGAAGGTTGGGTCAAAGTAAAACATCCCTCCTCCTTAGCATGAATTTAAGCAAATCAATAAAAAACCTCACATATATAAACGCTACGTGAAAAAAAAGTTTCAAGATTCGGTCTTTTCTATTGTAAATCAAATATAGCTTGGGATTCGACATTAGGCAATCAATTTTAAGGGATGAAACAAAACATAGCTGGACTTAAAATAATTCCAGGTGAATCCGAAGGAGGGTTGAACTGCTGAATTTTGAGACTGATTTGATAAATATTGGGAAGTGTTGAGCACGCGATGGGGCTACTCAACATTCTTGACAAGCGTTAGCCGGTTGCCCCATTTGGGATCCGAGTCATACGTTACTTCATCCATGGATCGTTTGATGATGTGAAGGCCAAATCCGCCGGATCTCTTCTCTTCAGCGGCTTCAACGGCGTCATAGTCCTTGTTCGGGTCGTATTCAAATCCTTTACCACGATCCATCATTGTAATCTTGAATTGACTGCTGTCATATTTCACGACTACATCGATATGATTGTGGGGATCGTATTTATAAGCATGCTCTATGATGTTTACGGCTGCTTCGTAGACTGAGATTTTGATCCGGGAGACTTCGCTTTCGCTAAAACCTGCTCTTTCAGCCATCACTGTGACAAAATCCGTCAGCTTATAAAGCTGGTCTTCTCTGCTGTGGACAACAATTTGTTCATTTTCCGGTTCACGAAAGTCCATTGCGGCGTCACCAACCAGGTCCTCGAATTCTACTTCATCAGAATGAGGACGGAAAGTGACGGCCGGCTTGGTGGAATTGTCCGGCACATCCAAAATCTCATCAACGGAAATCGTCTCAGCAGCTTTCGCTTGATAATCCTTAATCTGAAACGGAACGGGTTTGTTCTTTGCTTCTTGCTCTTCCAGCAATTCCGAATCGAACACGAAACCCAAACCTTCGGAATCTGTCTCTTTCATTTCCGTTTCCTCCGAGACTCTCAGGTAGCTGAATGGGCTAAAGGTCATAAAATTCATTCGTGCAGATTCGGTGATGTTGGCTAGCAAAAGATCTCCGCCACTACGTCTGAGGAGAGAGGTTAACTCGATCAAATAGGCAATAAGACTTGTATTCGGATAAGGAACATGGCTGAGATCTATGATAAGATGCACTTTGTTTGCTTTGATTAGGCTCTCAACGGTCTGTTGGAGCAGAGCAGAATCGGACTGAATGTCAAAAGAATCGGTCGGAACAATCCGCAGCACCTTTTGTGTGC
>JAUXJX010000411.1 GCA_030624545.1 Bacteroidota bacterium
CGTCGAACAGCAGGAAGCATCGGCATTTCTTATGCGTGCGTTTCTTATAGCCATCATGCTTATGTTCTTTGTTTTGGTGACCCAGTTCAATTCCGTCACCCTGCCCTTGGTCATTATGATTACGATTTTGCTGTCATTCTTCGGAGTGTTTTTCGGACTCCTGGTAACATTCAAACCTTTCGGGATCATCATGACCGGAATCGGGATTATTTCACTAGCCGGAATTGTCGTC
Source organism: Bacteroidota bacterium (assembly GCA_030624545.1). Classification (GTDB taxonomy): domain Bacteria; phylum Zhuqueibacterota; class JdFR-76; order JdFR-76; family DREG01; genus JAUXJX01. The sequence continues at coordinate 233 of JAUXJX010000411.1, forward strand.
AACAATGCCATTGTGATGATCGATTATATACGGCAGCTCCGCGAGCGGGGCATGGAAAAACTGGAGGCAATCATCCAAGGCGGGAAAATCCGTCTTCGTCCGGTTATACTGCCTGCAGTTACGACTATCCTGGGTCTTATTCCGCTGACGGTCGGAATTAACATAGACTTCATAGGACTGTTCAAAGGTGACGTCAGCAGGTTCGTTCAGTTCGGAGCTGAGAGTTCCCAGTGGTGGAGCGGTATGGGTGTAGCGGTTATCTTCGGCCTGCTTTTCGCAACGGCTCTTACGCTTATCTTCGTGCCGGTTATGTATTACATGCTCAGCGACCTGCTTACCGATCTTGTGGCAAAATTCAGACAGAGGGCCGCGGAGGAAGTCAGCGAAGCAGTGGAACCTGCATAGCTTCACACTTCTGTTCATCTCTTTTTGGGGATCAATAGTAATTGTTTGCATATCGGGCATTTTCTCTGTATATTGTCCGCCAACAAAAACGATCGTGTCAAAAGTTTCATGAAAAAATAGGATAGGAAATGAAACCACAGGCAACACGGAGCAACTCTCTGGGCACTCAAAAAGAATTTCCTTTAAAGGATATTACCAGTCGGATTAATAAGGGCAATCGGTAAAAAGGTGGGGTTGCTGATGAATTTCAATGTGGAACGGCTAAAGGACGGTATAAAAAGGTTCATCATTTGAGAGAGTACAGAGGGGAGAAAGAATCGGGGTTGTTTAACTCATTGATTCTAATAAATATCTCTGTGAAATCTGTGGTTAGTTTTTGACAATACCACAAAAACCTTGAGGAGGAAGAAATGCGCAATTATTTGATGGAATTTATCGGCACGATGTTTCTCGTGCTTACCATCGGCCTTAGCGGAGACCCAATTGCCATTGGCATCGTGCTTATGGTTATGGTTTACATGGGCGGACATATTTCAGGCGGACATTATAATCCTGCCGTAACCCTTGCTGTCTGGATGCGGGGAAAAATCGCAGCAGGACAAGTCCCGGGCTACATGATCGCCCAGGTATTGGGAGGATTCGTCGCGGCTTTGATCTTTTTCCTGGTTAAGGGCAGTACATTTGCGCCGGCCCCGGGAGCGGGTGTGGCGGCCTGGAAGGCAATCCTGCTGGAGCTCCTGTTTACATTTGCCGTGTGCGCTGTCGTGCTCACAGTTGCGACGACCAAAAAGCTGGAAGGGAACTATATCTATGGCCTCGCCATTGGCTTTACCCTCTTGACCGGCGCTATGTCCACAGGCCCTATCTCCGGAGGTGCGTTGAATCCGGCAGTTGCCGTCGGGCCCATGATCATGGACGCGATCAACGGCGGTGGGGCAATCAGCTCCATTTTGATTTATTTGATCGGACCGCTCGCCGGAGGCGCGCTGGCGGCGAGAATTTACTTGTACTTGAATCCTGATGAAAGCTAGTCCTCATGCTAAAAGCACATTCGGTGTTTTCAGTGTTGTTCGGTGTTTAAGAAAAAATGCCAGAATCCAAATACTTCACGCCCCATGAGGCAGGCAAAACCTTGCCATTGGTGAAACGAATTGTCAGGGACATACTTGACACCGGTCGGAGAATACGAATGCTCTCGCTGATCCGGGGTGAAAATAGAGAGAGCACCCCGGAAATCGAACAGCTTGGAGACCGACTGAATGCGTATTTTGCGGAATTGGAAGAACTTGGCTGCTACTATAAGGATTGGAATTTCTCCAGTGGGTTGGTGGATTTCCCGGCAATCATCGACGATCGAGAGGTTCTGCTTTGCTGGCGAAGCGATGAAGAAAGGCTGGAATATTACCACACTATCGAAGCAGGTTACGCCGGCCGTAAGCGCATTCCGGGGGAATATCTCACGGATACTTGAGAGGATATTTTAACGCGTGATTAGGGTCAGTGGCAAAGCTGGAGTCAATTATCACTGGCCCTTTTTTTCAATATTTGAGGTCGATGAAACTTCATTATCGAAAATTGGGTGAAGGCAGGCCAATTGTCATCATACATGGAATTCTCGGTGCGTCTGACAATTGGATGTACATCGGAAGAAAGCTTGACAGCCGGTTTTCCGTTTACTTGGTTGATTTAAGAAATCACGGCCGCTCGCCCCACAGCGACGAATTCAATTACGAAGTGATTGTGGAAGATCTTGCGGAATTTGTGGCGGATCATCATCTTGAATGGGCTGCAATCATAGGCCATTCCCTGGGAGGAAGGATTGCGATGAAATTTGCTTTCACCAATCCATCCGCGATAAACCGGCTGGTCGTCGTAGACATCTCTCCGCAAAACCGGCCGAGCGCGAATATTCAGTTTTTGCCTGATGTCCTGGAAACGATGCAACGGCTGCCGCTGTCCGAACTCCAAACCAGAAAAGAGGTGGACAAGCGATTGTCAAAAAAAGTCCCGGACTTGAGGGAGCGGCAACTGCTCCTGAAGAATCTTCGGCGAAAGGAGGATCACTCCTTCGCCTGGAAAGCGAATCTCGAAGTCATTCGAAGGAATATGCGCCTCGTCTACGAGGCTATTGAGTCGGATAACCAGTTTGACAAACCAACCCTTTTTCTACGAGGAGAAAATTCAGATTATATTACTGGGGCTGACCGGGAGAAGATTCTGGAATTGTTTCCCCGGGCCAGGATTGTCACCATCCCAAAGGCCGGGCATTGGCTTCATGCGGATGCTCCCGAGGAAGTGGCCGCGGCGATTCTCGCGTTTATGGAAAGTTGAATTTGTTGAAAGGAATGATGCTGAAATAATTCTAACCGCAGAGGGCACGTGTTGCACGGTTTTCGAACTATTCACTTTGAAATAAGAAGTCTCCGAATCAACAAGCTTTGAATTCAATACTTGAGGCGAACTTCTCCCGTTCACTTAACTTTAAAAGTGTGCACAAAAGTTCACACCTGAATGACAAGATAGAAAAAAATCACTTGTAAGACCAGAGAGAAGTGCATATTTCTGTCAAAGTGTGAATAGGCGAGAGAGCGTATAGGGGACGCAGTATAACGGCTGGTTGGGCAGCGCTCGCC
>JAUXJX010000020.1 GCA_030624545.1 Bacteroidota bacterium
AGTCGTACTATACGACCCTATCTTTCCTCTTACGAAGCCGACTATTTCCAGGGCGCGGCATTCGAGAGCAGACGTGGTTCCTGGCAGTTTGGGGGCTGGTATTCGGATGCCAATATTGACGCCGGCCGCACCGATTCTGGCGAGCTCTCCAGCATTGTTCGCACTGGCTTGCATCGGACGGACACAGAGCGCAAAAAACGCGGAGAAGCCCGCATTCGGATGCTGGGCGGTTTCCTCTACTACGAATTCCCCTTTGGAGTTGATTTGCAGTTTACGGGTTTTCAAGCAAGGTTCCAACCCGGCGTAGCCGTCTCCCGGGACGAGCCTGGCGACTTCGGGCTCTCAGGCGAGAAGCTGCGGGTCCTGGGAGTGAACGCGCGCGGTAGCGTTGAACATTTTTCCTATTTCGGCGAGGCTGTTTGGAATGAGAATGGCGCGGTGGCATTCCTAATTAGTGGGATGCGGCGGTGGCAGAAATTGAAGCTGCTCGGACTGTATCGGAATTATTCGCCAAGATATGAAAATCCCTATGCACACGGCTTCGGTGAGCGGGACGGCACGCAAAATGAAAAAGGCTGGTACCTCGCGTCAGAATACCGGCCATTTAAGAGTTCAACATTCACTGCCTGGTTCGATCATTTTTCCACACCGTGGCGAACCTTTGGCACCCCGCTTCCACAGCGTGGTTCGGATTTATTTCTGCAGTGGGACCAGAAAGTAAATTCCTCATTTCGCTTTTATCTGCGCTATACAAACGATATAAAAACCTCCATCTTGCGAATTCCATCGGAATCCGTCCTTTATGAGAAAGTAATTTTGCCGTACACAAGAGAGCGCGTGCGCCTGCATGTGCAATTCAGGCTGCAGAGAAATTATGAAATGGCGGGCAGAATGGAGACGGTTGGTTATGGCTTGGCTGCGGAAGCGAACGAATCCATTCCCCGCAGAACAGATGAGGGATGGGTTCTCTATTGGGAGCTGAGAAAATCACGGCCCAGGAACGGTCTGCGCGGCGGGGTTCGTCTCACATTTTTTGACACCGAATCTTTCGATGCGCGGCTCTACCAATTCGAGCAGGATCTGCCGGGTGTGCTTACCAACAAACTGTTGTCAGGGCGAGGCGTTCGGTTTTATGTTTTTGTTCGATCACAAATTCTCAAACATTTTACCGTGTCCGCAAAATATGCAAGTACCCGTTTTGAAGATAGGGACACGATTGGCAGCGGTTTGGATACCATTGTTTCTCCGGTCCGGCATGATGTTTCTCTGCAGGTGGATGTGAGGTTTTGAAGGGATAAAAAATGGCTTGTCTTCTAATTCTAGTCGGTTATATTATTCACTGATTTGGATAATCCCCCTTTTGGTTTAGACCAAAGTCGCAAGGCTGCGAATAATCGTAGCCTTTGCTTTTTGGATTTGTAATTACGAATTGGAGCTAATATGCAAAACCTTACCGAACTAAAATGCACCGCCTGCCACAGAGACGCACCAAAGGTCACGCAAGAAGAGATCGCGGAATTGCATCCGCAGGTGTCCGAATGGGAACTTGTAGAGCGGGATGAAATCAAACGGCTCGAGCGATTATTCAAATTCGAGGACTTCGCACAGGCTCTGGCCTTCACAAACAAAGTGGGTGAATTGGCAGAGGAGGAGGGTCATCATCCCGCCCTTCTGACCGAATGGGGCAAAGTGACCGTCACTTGGTGGACGCACAAGATCAAGGGGCTGCATCGCAACGATTTCATCATGGCGGCGAAGACGGATCAATTGTATGAATCATAAAGGAAAGAAGAAATGGAGGGGCGGATGGCCCATTCGCCCTTACAATAATCAGAGGTAAGTTCCAATGACGGTTCAAGAACTGTGCACCAGATTTCCCGAGATTCCCCCAGATCTTCATGCCGAACCGCTGCTGGCTCGGTTCGCCGAAACCTGCGGTGACCTCCTGCAAATCGCGCACAAGCCCAGCGCCTGTTCCACCGAGCACGATGCGGGCAATCATTTTTATCTCAAGCTGATTGGCCCAATGGACATCTACCGCTATGGCCTGTCCACCAGGCATAAAGTGCTCACCCAAATTCAGGATCTTCTGGATCAACACCAAGCCGATCCGAACGGTTTTGCCGCAAGCCTGCTTCCCGCGGATACGGCTGGGAAGGAAATCAAGGGCCCCGGGTGTGAGTAGCTCTCCTGGGATTGACACAATCAAGAACTGAACCGCCAAGGCGCAAAGGTCGCCAAGACAGAGTATTATTAACTCATCGCGTCCTTCGCGGCTTTGCGGTTAAAGAGTTTTTTCTGGCTGATATCCCGAATCATTGGTAGTTGACCAAAACCGCAATGGCCAGAAATATAGCCGCAATCACCATGAGCTGCAAAAACAGCGGCAGAACGAACTTCAGCCATTTTTGATAGGGGATCTTCGCCAGGGTCAGCATGGCCATCAGAATTCCGGACGTCGGCACCAGGGTGTTGGAGAAGCCGTCGCCACATTGAAATGCGAAAACGGCCGTCTGGCGAGTGAGGCCGATGACGTCTGAAATGGGCGCCATGATGGGCATGGTAACCGCGGCCTGACCCGAGCCGGAGGGGATCAAAAAATTCAGACAGGTCTGGAATATCAGCATGCCTTGTGCGGCGACAAATAAAGGAACCTGCTCCAACGTAGATGCGGCGGCATAAATGATGGTATCCAGTATCTGGCCATCCGCAAAAACTACCTGAATGCCCCTGGCAAACCCGACCACCAGCGCCGCGACCACCATTTCCTCCATTCCCTTCACAAAAGCCTTAGTCGCCTCGGCGATGGGCAGTCTGGCAATAATGGTCGCAACGATTCCCATCAGAAAGAATCCACCTGCCAAGTCGGGTATCCCCCAGTCCAGGGTTTGCACCGAATAAAGGATAAAACCGAAAATTGCGGCGCAGGCCACGACGATCCAGAGGTGAGCCCGGGTAAATTCATGCTTTTCGAGATGATGTTCTTCCAATTCAAATTTATCTTCGGGCATGATGCCGGCTGCGGGATTTCTCTTGATCTTCGCGCCATATCGCAGCAGAAAGCTGACGGTGACTATCATAATGACCAGGAAGAAAATGGCTCGCAGCCAGAGGCCACTGTTGAGCGGCAGTTCGGCGATGCCTTGCGCAACGTTCACCGTAAAAGGATTGGTCGTAGCCGCGGCAAAACCCATATCGGCGGCCCGCATGACAAGCGCGAGACCGTAAATGCGGTCATAGCCCAACTCTTTGGATACCATCAGGAGGATAGGCACGAGCGGAATGTATTCCTCGCCCATACCCAGGGTCGATCCGCCTGCCGCGAAAACAAACATGAGAATAATGGTCAGGAGCGGGCCCGATTGGCCAAACTTGCCCAGCAATTTGTGAATTACTCCGCTAATCGTTCCGGTACGCTGGAAGATTCCGAATACACCGCCTATGATAAAAATGAAAAAGATGATGTCGGCGGCGTCTTCCAGGCCACGGGGGATGGCGGTGAGAAAGCTGTGTAAACTGGCAGGCGTTGTCTTTCCTTCGACATCTTCGCCAATGACGATGCCTCGCAGGCTGATGTGCTTCTCCGACTGCTGGTAAGTTCCGGGAACCACGATGGTGCGAGTCTGGCCGCCGATTTCCTGCGTTTGACGTTGGTAGGAACCGGATGGAATTATGTATGTGAGAAGCGTGCTGACAAATATCACGCCGGTGAGCAATGTGAAGACATGAGGAATCTTGATGCGCTGGAAGAAGGAAGTTGACACGTGTGGTCTCCTTGTTATTTAGCCGCGAAGGACACGAAGAGGCGCGAAGGTCGCTGAGAAAGAAGAATTGCCGTTGTCCTTTAAAGTTTTTAGTTTCAGTCTCCGAAATCCGGTCTTCGTTCTCCGTTCTACTCCAAACGCGCCCGCACCCACTTCTCCAATCCCCCCACCAATACCAACTCCTGAGCAGCTTTTCCAACCGGGCTAAACTGATATTGCTTTCCGTTAGCTTCCATTTGGGCCGTGCGGAAATCCAATTTCGCTTTGAATCCGGTTCGAACGGTTAACTTCTCTTCACCAAATTTTTCTTTCAAGTCGTTCACGAGCTCAGGCGCCTCGAGGGACAGGAAGCCGTTGTTCAATGCGTTGCGTTTGTAGGTTTCGCTGAAGGAGCCGGCAATCACCAATGCAAGCCCGCGGTGCATGAGGGCCGTGGCTGCCTGCTCGCGTGAGCTGCCGGTGCCGAAATTGAACCCGCCAACCAGAATATCCCCTTTCTCAACCAATTTGGTGAATTCAGGATCGTAATTCTCCATAACCACCTGGGCCTGCTGCTCGGCGGTGAAATCATCCATGTAGGTATATTTGCCCGGATAGATGCCGTCCGTATTCAGGTTATCTTGATGGCAAAAGATCAGCTCGCCGTCGAGCGTTTCGGAAAAGCCAGGCAAAATGGTCATGGCTCCAGCGCCGCCAACAGTTTTTTCCTTTGGGCTGGTTTTTCCAGCCGGCTGATAATCTTCCCAGTCACCGGGATGATCGATGATACCGGCAATAGCAGAAGCAGCTACCACGGCAGGGGAAGCCAGGTACACTTCCGCGTCCCTTGAACCCATTCTTCCCTTGAAATTTCGATTGGTTGCCGAGATGCCAACCTCCCCTTCGTTTAATGTGCCCTTGCCCAGGCCAATGCATGGGCCGCAACCCGGCGGCAGCGGAGTGGCGCCCGCATCCAGCAGTGCCTGCCAGTCGCCACGCCTTTCACTCTCTGCCTGCACCTCGCTGGAAGCCGCGGCGATATAAAATTCCACGCCCTCCGCCACCTTCTTTCCTCTCACCATTGCGGCCGCCGAACTGAGATCCCCCACCCGGCTGTTGACACAGGAAACCAGGTAGGCTTTGTCGATCTTTACCTGGCGTTTGCGCATCTCCGCGACTGGCGCCATGATCTTGACGGAATTGGGACCGGAGATATTGGGTTGGACGGTATCGAGATTAAAAATGAGTTCCTTCGCATAATATGCGCCTGTGTCTTCTTTGAGATGGTTCGGTTCTCTCTCAAGTTGCTCAATTCTCTGCAGGTTCAGCCGCGGATGCATGCCATTGTTGTCGGCATCGGAAGGGACATTTTCCGGGCCGCGGCGCTCCACAAATTCTGCCCTCTTCTTGAGCCAATCGAGGGTAATCTCATCGACTGGGAAGACGCCTGCCAATGCGCCCCATTCGGTAGTCATGTTGGCGATGGTTAGCCGCTCATCCAGGGCGAGATTTTTGATGCCGTCGCCCACGAACTCGATCACATGATTCAACACCTCATCCTCGTTGAAAAAGCCGCACAATGCGATGATCACATCCTTTCCGGTCACGCCCGGTCTTAGTTCGCCGGTGAGTTCTACCCTTGCTACCGGCGGCACCTGCCACCACGTGCGACCGGTCGCCCAGATGGCGGCGGCGTCGGTACGGACTACGGGAGTTCCCAAACAGCCGATGCCGCCGTACATATTGGAGTGGCTGTCAGATGCGACTACCAAGGTGCCCGGCCAGGCGTAGCCTTCTTCAACCATCACTTGGTGGCCAATACCCCTTCCGGCGGGATAGAAATCGGCTCCCATCTCTCTGGCAAAAGCCTCGATGTTCGCGTATTTCTGCAGGTTCTTTTCGCTTTCGTTTTGGATGTCGTGATCGATGGTGACAACCACCTGGCGAGGATTGTGCAGCCTTCTCGCCCCGATGCTGCGAAATTTGGGGATCACGGCTCCGGTGTTGTCGTGGGTCATCACATAGGCGGGCCGGATGGAGAGATAGTCGCCGCTGCGGACTTCATGACCATCCTCCGGATCAACCGCGAAGCGCTGGGCGATTTTTTCTATTAGGTTCTGTGGCATTTCTCAGTCCTCTTGGGGAACAAGAATTGCGATGGCCAACACCAACGGTTTTAAAGAAAGTCTGCAACAACCTTTCTCCGACGGCAGGCGCTCGCACCTACTATGTTGTACTAATATCACGGGGGCTCATATTGTATGTTTTTGAAAATAGGAGTTTTGCAATAGAAACGAGTTAAAATAGCCAGATTTCTCCGAGCAAGCAAACGAAAAATCTGTTTATCTGTTGCGTGGAAAGTAATCCTTGGATTCAAGAACAATATTCGGAGATTGCTTTTAGCCCGTGCGGAATAGATTTGGAAACCTTGAAACGGATACAGACAAAAGATCGTAACAATTCACCCACGAATGAAGAGGATGTCCGAAAATGCTAAAAGTTAGATGTCATTCATCCAAGAATAATGCTAGAAATCTTGGGGAAATAGGATATATTATACCGTGCAATTTATTATGTTTGAATAGTAAGGAGTAGAGCATGCTTACCATAAGCGAAAGCGCGCAGCAAAAGATTGCTGAACTAATTGGATCCGCAGTCGGAGAGATTCATGGGATCCGTATTTCTGCCGTGGCCAAATCTCCTTTTAAGGCGGAGTACAAAATCGATTTCCAAAAGGATGAAGCGGGGGAACCGGACGACACCATCATCAATTTTGCCGACTTCAACATCTACATATCACCCGAGAGCTACCCCTATCTCAAAGATGCCAAGATGCTTCTTCAGGAAAGCGAGTGGGGGGGCGAGTTCAAGATCGAAAACCCATCCTTGAAGGCTCCGGAACTTAAAGGGCCGGTTCCTGAGAAAATCCAAAAACTGTTGGACGAGCAGATTAACCCGGCGGTCGCTTCCCATGGTGGCGTTGTCACCCTAATCGACTTCAAGAACAGCACGGCCTATATCGAACTCGGTGGTGGCTGCAAGGGCTGCGGCATGGTGGACGTCACTCTTAAGCAAGGTGTGGAGGTGCTGCTCAAGGAAAATGTTCCGGAAATCAAGGAGGTGTTGGACGTTACCGACCATGCGAGCGGCACCAATCCCTACTATCAGCCATCCGATAAGTAGTTCTTAGGAACCATCAAGAGATACCCCATTTCCTTGAATATTCTCCTGATTTCTACGTATGAGCTTGGGCCAGCCTTTCGGCCTTGCCTCGCCTGCTGCCTGGCTACGCACCGAAGGATTCGATGCCACTTGTGTCGATCTCGCGGTTGATTCTCTGTTGCCAGAGACAGTTCGGGCGGCAGACCTCATCGCCTTTTATGTTCCCATGCACACCGCAACGCGACTCGCCATTCAGTATCTGCAGCGAATCAGAGAATTGAATCCGGTTGCCCACATCTGTTTCTATGGCCTCTATGCGCCGATGAACGAGGCCTATCTGCGCCGGCTCGGGGTTCATACAATCCTGGGAGGAGAATTTGAAGCCGGGCTGGTTTCGCTTTGTCATCGTTTGCGGAATGGCGACAACAATTCCTCCTTCGGGCAGCTGGGACCCCGAATCTCCATCGACCGCCAACGGTTTCTTATTCCCGACCGGCATGATCTGCCTGGTCTGTCACGATACGCTCGCATGCATCTGAATGGTTCCGTGCAAGGCAAGGTTGTGGGCTACGTGGAGGCCTCTAGAGGCTGCAAGCACAAATGTCGCCACTGTCCGGTGGTACCGGTGTATGATGGAAGATTTCGCGTCGTGCAGCGCGACGTAGTGCTTGAGGATATCAGGCAGCAGGTTGCCCTTGGCGCGGAACATATCACCTTTGGTGATCCCGATTTCTTCAATGGCATAGGCCACGCCATTCCCATCGTGGAGGGACTGCATGAGAATTTTCCCAATCTGACCTACGACGTGACCGTCAAAATCGAGCATCTGATTCAGCATAACGCATGCCTGCCCTTGCTGAAAGAAGCCGGCTGTGTTCTGATCACGAGCGCCGTGGAATCAATTGATGATGCAATTCTGGGGATTCTCGATAAAGGGCATACCCGTCAGGATTTCATTAACGTTATCGAGCTGTTCAGAGAGATTGGCTTGACGCTGAATCCGACCTTTGTCCCGTTTATGCCCTGGACCACTTTGGAAGGCTATCGTGAGTTACTTGCTTTTCTATTTGAAATGGGTTTGGTAGAGCATGTGTCGCCCATTCAACTGGCCATCAGGCTCTTGATCCCCGAAGGGTCGAAGTTACTGGAATTGCCGGAATTGCGGGCCATGGCTTTGCCGTTCAATGAAGCAATGTTGATGTATGAATGGCGCCACGAGGATTTTCGGGTGGATGAGCTTCAACGGGAAATTTTTTCGATTGTCAGTGCCGCAAACCAAAGAAATGTCACGCGGCGTGAGGTGTTTGGCGAGATCTGGGGAGAGGCCAGCCGGGTACTGGATGTTGACGATGGCTTGCCCGATTTGCCCGATATTCGCCCCCGCGCCGCCATCCCCTACCTTGATGAACCCTGGTACTGCTGAGCGGAGCCTACGGAAGAGCAGTTTGCTCTTGTTGGTATTTGATTGGCTGACCACGGAGGCGTGTTTTTTCTCTGTGATCTCTGTGTCTCTGTGGCTGTTTTTCTTATTCGATTACAATCTTAAGTTTGGCGTACGCCGCCCGAATCGCCTCTTCAACAAACTCCGGGGACTTCCCCCGCGCAAAGATAAATCCAAGATAACGGGAACTTCGCGGCAGCACTTCTACCTTCTGGCCGAACGGGATCGAAATGATGATATCCTCAACGCCCGCCACAACTCGGGCAGCATCGATACCATTTACTTCCTTCAATATTCCCGCCTGCGGGGTCGGAATCATCATCACACCGGCGGCCAGTTCCTCTCTCTCGAATCGCCGAATATCCTGGCCCAGAGCATGGCGTAGAATCAGTTCCTCCAATGAGATTCCATTGTTGAAGCGAAGCAGCCTGGAGCAGCATCCGCCGATGGAGCGGGCCGCAATCTCAATAACGTAGATGCCGAAATCGTTGAAGCGCAGCTCGGCGTGAAGCGGGCCTGTGTGCAGCCCAATGGCGTTTGCCGCTTTTTGGGTGATATTCACTATCTCTTCCTGCAGCTTGCTCGGCAGCTGGGAGGGCGTGGTATAAATGGTCTCTTGGAAATAGGGGCCTTGCAATGGATCGGGTTTGTCGAACAGGGCCAATAATTTGAGCTTCCCGTCCAGGAGAATTCCCTCCAGGGCCACCTCATTTCCCGGGATGTAATCCTCCACCAAAATCTGTTTGGCTGATTCACCTCCCTGCCGGGCAGTTTTGCGGTCCGACAATAGATCCGCAATTTCGGAAAAGGCCTGCACGAACTCACGCTTATCATTGGCGCGGATTACTCCGCGGCTGGCCGAGAGAAAGGTGGGCTTGAGCACGCAGGGGTAACTGACTTTTTTCGAAATCTCCTTTAAATTTTGATCTGTAGAAAAGAGCCATGCTTCTGGGGAAGAAAGCCCCCCTTCTGCGAGCCGCTGCCGCATTTCGTATTTGTCGCGCGTGGCCCGGACGGCCGGTAATGGATTGCACGGCAAGGCCAGCGCCTCGCTTGCCGTCGCCGCCAGGACTACGCTCTCTTCATCCACCCCGATGATCGCCTTGATGGACTTTTCTCGGGCGAACTTCACGATCTTTTTTAACGCCGACTCGGATTTGTGGAGATCAAAGTCAAGCGTTGTGCCTGGAACCAGGCCTGCCAGGGCCTGGCGCTTTTCCGATCCCACAACAACCTCGATATTTAGAGAGCTTGCGGCTTCCATGAATGCCCGGGCGCGGTAAGTCGTTGTGGGAAGAATGAGAAGGATTCTGTCCATAGGTTCCAGGAACTCCCGCAGGTTGTGAAGCCTGCGGGAGGTTAACACCTACCTTCGGATGAGCCAAAAAATGAGCGACAAGACAATACTGATAAGGATCATGGTCGTAATGGGAAAGTAAAGACGGAAGTTCTTTCGCTCAATTACAATGTCCCCAGGAAGATGGCCTAAGCCTATCTTATGAATGACCGGCCAAGCGATTCCCAATATCAGTATGGTCAGGCCAATTGTAATGAGGATGCGTTGCATTCAATGAAAAACTCTCTTAACCACGGATTGACACGGATTTTCACGGATATAAAGACATGGGCTAAAATATATCACTGATTTCTCATCCATTCAACCAATACAGAACCACTTACAAGTCCACAAATCAGGAATGCTATTAATGAGTCCCGTTTTCTTGGCGCCCATCATTTGTGATTTCGGCATTTATGTTTGGTCGATTTGCTTCGGCCAAGATCGGTCTCAATTATCCATATTGATTTACACTTCTTATTTCCCTATTTTAACATTATCATGCCACTCCGAAAGCTTCCACAATTCGCAGAAGTCGTATTTCCTCTGCCGGTGAGACATGCTTTCACCTACCGGATCCCGGAGGTTTTCCGGATTTTGCTTAAGCCTGGGCATCGGGTTCTGGCGCCGTTTGGAAGGCGAAGACTAACTGGCTATGTCGTACGGTTGACCGACCAAACCGAGCTCACTGAATTGAAGGATATCGAAGATATTCTCGATGCGGATCCGGTTTTGTCGCCCGAAATGCTGTCTCTAACTGGGTGGATTGCGGAATATTATTTTTCCTCCTGGGGAGAGGTTGTCGCCGCCGCCCTGCCCACCGGACTCAATATACAGAGCCATCGCCAGGTTCGGCTTGCTGATGGACAGGACAAAGAAAGTGTTTCCAATCTGGAGCAAATATCTGAGGAGCAAACCAAGCTCCTGCTGCTTTTGGCGCGGGAAGGGAGTCTTCGTGTCAGCCAGCTCGAAAGAAAATTGGGGCGAGGCAATTTGAATCATAATCTCCGGCAGTTGCAGCGGGCAAATTTATTGTCGGTGGGTTCGGAATTGGCGAAGCAAAAAGTAAAGGCGAAATTTGCCAATTATGTTCGCCTGGCAGACTCCCTGAAAGGCAACGGGGACGTCCAGGCCAGGATTCATGAATTACAGCAAAAATTCCCTGGCCAGGCGGAAATCCTGCAAAATCTGGCCTCGCATGCAAAAGGGATGAGACAAACCGAATTATTGCGACGGACAAAGCTGAGCAGCTCGCCAATCAAAAGTCTATTGAAGAAGGGTTTTGTCTGTGAATACAAAGGAGAGGTGTTTCGCGACGAAGCTATCGAATATGACTCACAGCCCGCGGAAGAATTTTTACTTAACGAGGATCAGAGAGCAGTTCTGAAGAAGTTGACCGCACGAATTGACGCTGGAGGTTTTGCACCGGTGCTTTTGCATGGAGTAACGGGTAGCGGCAAAACCCAGGTTTACATCGAGGTGCTCTCGGAAGTCCGTAGGCACGGGAAAAATGCGATCGTTCTGGTTCCGGAAATCTCATTGACGCCGCAGACAGTAGGCCGCTTCAAGGGACGTTTTGGTGAAGAGGTCGCCGTGCTGCACAGCCGTATGTCTGCTGGCGAACGCTATGACTCCTGGAGAAAGATGCAGACGGGCAGGGTAAACATTGCTGTCGGCCCGCGTTCGGCGGTTCTTGCGCCGCTCGA
>JAUXJX010000007.1 GCA_030624545.1 Bacteroidota bacterium
CCGAAAATGCCGAGACGACTAAACACTTTACACGAACCAAGACCGTGAGTCATTTTGTATATGGACTTGTTAGTCCGGATGATGTTGGTATTGAAAAACTGGTATCCGACGCAGTGAAGCAAGATGGCGGAACTCGTGCGGTTAATGTGAAAATTAAATACCAACTAACATTCATTAATGGTCTGGTGAGCGGCCTTACACTTGGAATTTATACACCTTTCACCCTTACCATTGAGGGCGATGTTGTAAAATAATCTGTTGCACAGATTAAGTTACATCAACCTTCTTCAACCTTCACCAGAGTCTGACAACGGCTTTGAGTTCAGCCACATCCGTATCCAGGATCCTTTGCAGTTTGGCAAGGTGAGCGGCCAGTATTTCCTCAATGTCAGCCAGGCGTTTATGTGCATCGCGGCCAGGTTTCTGGTCGGCGGTGGTTGTCATGCCATAGAGGTAGGTCAACTGCCTGACCAGCTTAGGCTTTAGCTGCGCTCCAACCTTGCCTTCCCGCGTCTGAATGAGAGCTTCCTCCACAGTGGACAGCTTTTTCTTGATGGCCTCAGACTTCGTAAGGACTTCCCCGCCGCTTTGGGCATTGTTGGCGATGCTGTCAATCTGGCCCCTCACCGCCCTGATTTTGGCCACCGCCATACGGCTCTCACTGATCCTGTCCCGCATCCTGATATTCAGATCGAACTGCTCCTGGAGGTCCGCCAGGGTCACATTGTCTTTTGCCACACGCGGGTCGATTAGAACCTCGAAGCTGCGAGTCTCGCTCCAATCGCCGGAGGTCAATCGGACCTGGTAGGTGCCGGGCACGGCCATCGGCCCCCGGCCACCGTTCTGGCCTCGTTCCAGTGACACAGAACCTGGATAGCGCAGATCCCAGGAAAAACGCCGCATGCCGGCCTTCCTCGACAGCCTCCGGCTACCCCATTTCTCTGCAAAGGATTGCCGCATCCTTTCCAGTTGGGAAATCGTTGAATCAGCACTTTGGGATTCGCTCGAGAAGAACCGGACGAGATTCCCATTGGCATCCAGAATTTCCAGCGTTACCCCAGCCGTTGGCTCCTCGGCAAAGTTATAATAGATGATAACCCCCTGGGGCGGATACTGCGGCGCGGCGCCGTCGTCACCACCGCGCCCACCCGACCAGCGCATGCGGTACACGTCGCGAGGCTGATATAGGTATGCGTCGGAAGATGCCACCCGATCGTTAATCTGATGCAGTGGAGTGATGTCGTCTAGAATCCAAAAAGATCTGCCCATAGTTGACAACACCAAATCCTTTCTGTGCACTTTGATATCGGTGATGGGCGTGGCGGGTAGATCGAGTTGCAGCGACTGCCAATGGGCGCCGTCGTCGAAAGAAACGAACATGCCGAATTCGGTGCCCGCATACAGGAGACCCTCACGGTCGGGGTCTTCCCGCACCACCCGCGTCGGATGATCCGCCGGTATCCCGTTTGTGCCGTCCGTCAGCAGCATCCATGATGTCCCGTAGTTGTCGGTCCGGTAGATGTATGGCGACCAGTCATCCAGCATATATCGGTAAATTGCAACGAGCGCCCTTCCCGGCTTATGCGGGGATGGATCAATCGTCTGCACCCGTCCACCGGGAGGAAGATCCGTCGGCGTGATGTTCTGCCAGTTCTTACCGCCATCGCGAGAAATATGCAAGAGACCGTCGTTCGAGCCCGCCCAAAATACGCCCTCTTCATGAAGCGATTCCCTGAATTGATAAATGGCGCTGTAAATCTCCTCGCCGGTGATGTCGTGGGTGATGGGTCCTCCGGAATATCCCTGCCTGGCCGGATCGTTAGCCGTGAGGTCCGGGCTGATGATTTCCCATGTCCTGCCTTCATCCGTTGTTTTATGCACATGCTGGGAGGTATGATAAATCACACTGGGATTGTGGGGCGAGATCTCAATCGGGGAGGTGCGCTGGAAGCGGAACGGCATTTCACTCGCCTTATGCCCATAATTGAAATGCGGATAGACCCAATATTGCATCTCCTGTCCGGTGGCGTGATTAAAGCGGCTGAAGCGGCCCTTGCAGCCGCCATAGACGATATTGGGGTCGAGGGGATGGACCGCAATGGGGCCGGTTTCGCAGCCTGCTACCGCTCGCCAGAACTGCTTTGGCGACATTACGCGGTTTGCAACGGGTGGGATGCTCGGCACCATGATGGTGCTATTGTCCTGCTGCTCTCCGTAGACCCAGTAGGGAAACTGATTGTCCACGACCACGTGGTATAGCTCGGCGGTAGCCTGATTATATTGCTCTGACCAGGTCTTGCCGCCATCGAGACTGACGTTGACGCCACCGTCGTTTGCCTGGAAAATGAAATCAGAGTTCTCCGGATGGATCCACATAGCGTGGTTGTCGCCGTGGGGCGTACGCATTCGAACAAAGGTAGTGCCTGCATTCACAGACTTGAAGAATCCCTCGTTGTTCACATAGACGATGTTCTCATCGTTTGGGTCGGCAGTAACGTGTGTGTAATAGAAAGGACGGAAAGTAAGACTTTTTTGCGGATTGATAAACTGAAAGCTCTGCCCCGACTCGTCAGAGCGATAAAGCCCGCCCTGGTCATCCGGTGCTTCTACCAGGGCATAAACACGGTTGGTGTTAGAAGGAGATACCGACAAGCCGATCCTTCCGATGAGATTCTCAGGCAGACCGTGCGTTAGTTTTGTCCAACTGTCACCGCCATCAATGGTCTTGTAGATTCCGCCTTCCCGGGCACCGCTGATGATCGTCCAGGGCTTCCGCTCAGCCCGCCACATGGCGGCATAGATCTCCATAGGATTGTCCGGATTCATGGTCAGATCTACCGCGCCGGTGGTATCGGAGAGGAATAGCACCCGTTCCCAATTTTCTCCTCCATCATTAGATCGGTATACGCCTCGCTCGGGATTCGGCCCGAATGGGTGGCCCAATGCAGCCACGTAGACCAAATCTGGATCATTAGGATGAACCACAAGGGCTCCAATTTGTCCGGCTTCACGGAGACCAACGAAAGTCCAGCTTTTTCCGGCATCCGTCGATTTATATACTCCCCGCCCAGTTGACACATTGCTGCGGATGCAGGCGGAGCCGGTGCCGACGTAAATTACGTCAGGATTCGAATCTGCTACATCAATCGCACCGATAGAGCCGACAGCGATTTGGCCGTCCGAGATATTCTCGTATTTTCTGCCATATGTGCTGGTCTTCCAGACGCCGCCTCCGGTCGATCCGAAATATAGCACGGGGGGACTTCCGGGAACGCCGGTAACTGCGGTCACCCTTCCGCCACGGTACGGGCCAATCATCCGGTAATCAAGCGCCTCGTAGAGGGACGGATCGTAAATATTGTTTGGATTGGTTGTTTGATCCTGGGCGTGGAGTGTCGCAACGGCTCCAATGGCCATAATGGATAAAGCCGAGATGGGTATGAGATTGAGAACCGAGCGGATTGCGATTGAGATTAGGCTTTTCATGAGATTACCTCCTCATTGCTTGCCTTGACAAAATAATCAGTTAAGCATGAATTCAAAAGTGCTTTCTTGCTGCATAAATTTTCCAATTGACAATCCGTCCATTATTGCGTACGTTATACAAAAAGGGAGATTAAACGATGAAGACAATTACCGCCACCAAGGCACGATCCAATCTCTACAAGTTGATCGATGAAGCAGAGAGTTCCCATGAGCCTATTCAGATCACTGGTAAAAGATCAAGCGCCATATTGATTTCAGAAGCGGACTGGAGAGCAATTCAAGAAACACTATATCTCGAATCCATACCCGGCATGAGAGAGTCGATTCTGGAAGGTCTAAAGACGCCTGTTGAAAATTGTTCTGAGGATCTTGAATGGAAGAATGGAAAATAGTCTTCACAAAAAAGGCGCAAAAAGATGCGAAGAAAATAGCTGCAGCGGGATTGCGCTCCAGAGCGGAGGAACTCTTAAACATCTTGAAAGAAAATCCTTTTCAAAAAATACCTCCCTATGAAAAATTGGTTGGCGATCTTTCTGGTGCGTATTCACGCCGCATCAACATAAAGCACAGACTGGTATATCAAGTTCTTGAAGAGTTACATGTTGTTAAAGTGATAAGAATGTGGACGCATTACGAATAAACATTTCTTGAGAAGCAGAGGCATTACATTAATAGCATCCCAATAGTGCATCCCGAACAATTCATTTCTCCCTTTTCACATCCTTCAACATCTCCCTCGCTGCATTGAATCCCGGCGCACCTGTTACACCACCTCCGGGGTGGGTTCCGGCGCCGCACAAATAGAGATTCTTGATCGGCGTTCGATACCGGCCATAGCCGGGCACCGGCCGCATGAACAGCAATTGATCCAGTCCCATCTGGCCGTGAAAGATACTGCCCTCAGTAAGACCATATTCCCTTTCCCAATCAAGAGGAGTGATCATTTGCTTGTGCTGAATGGTCCCTTTCAGGTTTGGTGAGAAGTCGCAAAGGGCCTCGACAATTCTGTCGCTCAGTTCCTCGCGGCATTCATCCCAATTCCGAGATTTCAGGTTGTAGGGCGCATATTGCATGCTGATCGACATAATGTGTTTCCCCTCAGGCGCCAATGAAGAATCGAGAGCCGTGGGAATGACAATATCCAAAATGGGGTTTTGTGAGTATTTGCCATACTTGGCATCGTCGTAAGCCCTTTCCAAATACTCCAGGCTTGGGCTGATCAGCATGTGTCCGTCGAGACACTCAGGCTTATTTTCTAGTCCCTTCATGCGTGGCAGCTCGTTGAGAGCAAGATTGAGTTTGGCCGTCGATCCGCGAAAGCGAACGTTTCTAACTTTCCGCACAAACTGTGGGCCGAGATTGGGCGCCCCGACTAATCCAATCAAGGTTCGATAGGGATCTAGATTGGAGATCACCCGCTTGGTTCGTATCTCATCTCCGTTTGACAGAACCACTCCCACGGCAGCCCCATCCTCCAGAATCACTTTTTCGACCTCCGTTTCAGTGCGAAATTCTGCGCCCTGGGATTGGGCAGATTTACACAGCGCCGCTGACAATTCGCCAATTCCTCCGCGAACAAACTTGCTCGATCTAAAGCCTCCAATTGGCGATCCGAGATAGTGATATAACATCATAAAGGCTGTGCCTGACGCGTAGGGACCCTGCATGCTTCCGGTGATTCCCGCAGCCCCCAACATCCCCTTCAGCGCATCGCTCTCGAACCACTCATCGAGGAACTCGCTTGCGGTCATGGGCAGAACGCGCATAAACTCCATCATGTCTCGTTTTCCCAATCGCTTCAGCTGAAGCGCAGTTTTCAGCCAGGGCAGCATTTCCGCGAACGATGTCTGCGTAATCTCGGGAGGCGTGAGAACTACAATTTGATTTAGGACCTTGGTAAGGGTAGTGACTTTTTTGATGAATGCGGGAAACTTCTCGGCATCCCTTTTTGAAAACCTGGCGATTTCCACAACACTTTTTTCGACGTTGTGCCAGAGGGTTAGGTGACGCCCATCCGGCTGAAGTGAAACGGCGGCCACCGTACTTTCAACAAACTGCAATCCGTGTTTTTCCAGATCAAGCGCCTCTGCCACTTCGGGCCGGAACAATCCGGCATCGTTGGCGCCGGTGTTTACCCGAAAGCCGGGCCAGATCTCTTCGGTTGCCGCAGCCCCTCCCAAAACATTGCGCCGCTCAAGGACCAGAACTTTCTGTCCTGCCTTTGCGAGTAAAGCAGCGGCTACCAGGCCGTTATGGCCGCCGCCGATGATGATGGTGTCGTAGGAATTGGTCATAAGAGTTTGATCAGAAAAATCTATGGCACGTCCACCCTTCGACAGAGTCTGTCCTGAACGGAAGTGAAGGGCTCAGGATGGACTTATTCTCATAGAAATAAGAAAAATCAAGAGGTCCACCCTGAGCGGAGTCGAAGGGGTCCATCTACTTCATATCCTTCAGTATCTCCATGGCCGCCAATTTGCCAGGCGCGCCGGTAATGCCGCCGCCGGGATGGGTAGCCGAACCGCACTGATAATAATTCTTAATCGGCGTCCTATACTTTGCCAGGCCCGGCACCGGACGCAGGAAGAAAAGCTGAGAAACGGACAGCTCCCCCTGGAAAATATTGCCCTGGGAAAGCGCCACCATTTGTTCGATATCCCACGGTGTAACCACCTGGCGGTGAAGTATTTAGTCTTTTAGTTTTGGCATATACTGGGATAGCGTATTGACGACTGCATCGCCAAGGGCCTCCCTTTTCTCTTCCCAGGAGCCTTCCCGCAGATGGTATGGTGCATATTGAACAAAGCAAGACATGACGTGCTTGCCCGGCGGCGCCATGTCAGGATCGATCATGGAGGGTATGATCGTATCGACGTAGGGCTGCCGGGAGAAGTTGCCGTATTTGGCGTCGTCGTAGGCGCGTTCCAGGTAATCCACACTCGGGCTGATCGATACGGCGCCGCGGAGATGGGGACCAACCCCTGGCATACAGGACAATTCGGGCAGCCCATCCAAAGCAAGGTTTACTTTTGCAGATGACCCACGAATGTTGAACCTTCGGACAGAATCAAGCAAATCGTCCGCCAGATGCGATTGGGCAATCAAATTGAGAAAAGTCTGTTTCGGATCGAGGCTTGAAACGACCACGTCAGCGCTGAATTCGTCGCCATTTTTCAGTGCGACGCCCTTCACAGCGCCGTTATTTATCATAACCTCGGCCACTTCGGCATCGGTTTGAGTCTCCACGCCAAGAGCCCGCGCGGAATTGGCAATCGCATCGGCAATTCCTCCTGTGCCGCCTTTGGCAAATCCCCAGGCGCGAAAATTGCCGTCGATTTCGCCCATGTAGTGATGCAGCAGCACATAGGCCGTTCCCGGTGACCGGGGCCCAAGAAAGGTGCCGATGATACCGCTGGCGGACAGAGTTGCGATGAGTGGGTCGGTCTCAAACCACTGCTCCAAGAAATCAGCCGCGCTCATCGTCATCAACTTAACCAGGGTGCAAAGCTTCTCCTCACCCAAATTGAGAAAATGTTTGCCCAACCGAATTAGGCCCTTGAGATCCGCCGGGTTCAAACTCGTTGGATCCGGTGGCACAATGTCCAACACATATTTTACAGCCTTTGCCATAAAATACATGGTGCGGCCGTAATCGTCATAGGCCTCAGCGTCACGCCGTGAATGGCGGGCGATGTCCCGCATGGTGCGAAAATGGTCGGCGTCCCGGTAGATGTAATCCCCATTGAGCAGCGGGGTCAAAGTGCTCTCAAGAGGAAGGATGGTCAAACCGTGTTCCGGAAGTCTTAATTCCCGGATAATGTCCGGGCGCATTAGACTGACGACATAAGAAAAGACACAGTATTTGAAGCCCGGGTAGATCTCCTCCGTGACGGTGGCACCTCCGACTAGATGCCGTTTCTCCAAAACCAGGACTTTCTTACCGGCGCGGGCTAGATAGGCGGCGTTGACCAGACCATTATGGCCGGCTCCGATGATGATGGCGTCGTATTTTTTGGGCATACTATTGATAGGGGGTCCACATTTCGACTCCGCTCAATGTGGACATCTTATAACTAGCTTTTCACGCTCGCTTGCGCTCCGGATCAAAAAACGGCGTCTTTACGATAGTGGCAGAAGCGACGTGCCTGGAATACTCCACCGTAATCTCCATTTCAACTTTGGCTCCCAGCCTTGCATGCTGCGATTCCACCATGCCCATGGCGATATATTTCTTGAGCAGGGGTGAAAAGGTACTGCTGGTTGCCTGGCCGATTTGTTTGCCATTCTTGTAGACTGGAACGGGGCTGCGCGATGCACGCCCCGCTACCAGTGGCGGCAGATCGGCTGCATCGAAAAGTTTTTCCAGCTCATTCCAATTTATTTCCAGTCCGACAAAACTCCAACGGGAGCCACGTTTTTTCTCTTCCAGCAATGCCTTTCGCCCGACGAAGTCGCCCTTCTTAAGTCTCACTGTCCAGCCCAGGCCCATTTCAAACGGCGAGGATTTACGGAATTCCGTTAGCGCCTTTTGACTGGAGATATAATCCACTTCGATAAGCAAGAGTCCCGCCTCGATCCTGGCGATATCCAATGCCACCATTCCGGCGGGTGAAATGCCGTATCCCGCCCCCTTTTCCATCAGGATGTCCCACATCCTTTCGGCGAATTTAGGTTTAACCCACAATTCGTAGCCAAGATCGCCAGTGTAGCCCGTTCTTGTCACGGTCACCGGAAAATCATCAATTCTGCCTTGTGCAAGGTGAAAGAATTTCAGTTTATCAAAATCCACTCCGCTCACGACCTGCTTAACAATGTCACGTGACTTCGGGCCCTGCAGCGCCAGAGCAGCCAGGGACTCCGAGACGTCCTCCACGTGGACGTCCATTCCGAAGCCGCAGTCTTCAAACCAACGCAGGCTGGGATCGGCCGCGGTGATGCGAAAATGGTTTTTGGCCAGCCTCGAAACCGTCCCGTCATCGATCGCCTTGCCTTCTTCATCGCACCACGATGTATACATCACCTGGCCTATCTTACATTTGGCTGCGTTGCGGGTGATGACGCGGTCCACCAACCGGGTCGCGTCCGGCCCTGTAATCTCATATTTGAACAAGGGTGTCACATCAATTAGGCCGGCCGAGTTGCGAATTGCGTAATACTCCCGGTCGTGTGTGGGCTCGTAGGTGCTTGCAGCAATGTAGCCGGACCAATTACGCCACTCGTGGCTCTTGCATAATGCTGAAGTCCGAGAGTGAAAGGGAGAGGGAGCAGGCATCCGCTTTGTCTAATCTTCCGTATTCCTTTGAGAAGCTCTCTGGTTTGGAGCAGCCAACCGGGGCTGATAATCGAGGATAGTAAATTGAGGGGTAATTTTCAAGTGATGGTTAGGCTTTAGAGTCTATCCTGGATATTTTCCCATGATATAGTCCTTCAAGTAACGATTTTCATAGCTCACATCATTTAGAAAAGCCTTTACGAGATCGCCAATAGAAATAACCCCCTGAACGATATCGCCGTCGAGAATGGGGATATGGCGGATTTTGTTTTTGCTCATGATTCCCAGAAGGTACTCCACGTCGTCATCCGGAAGCCCAATGATTAGGTCCGTCGTCATAACGGATTCGACCTTTGTGGTTTTCAACTCGTCACACCGACAAACACACTCTCTGAGAATGTCTCGCTCAGTAAAAATTCCCACGAGCTTCTGATTGTCGTCGATGACGATAACAGATCCAATATTATGATCTGTCAGCTTTTTTATCGCCTCATGAATTGACTGTGCCGGGTGCACCGAAACGACACCAGGACTTTTGGTGGCAAGAAGATCTTTCACTTTGGTCTTCATGGTCGAACCTCCCGGCTAATTCTTACATCATCTCAGCATGAGTGTGGTAAAGCTAATAAATTCAAACCGCATAAGCAATGTCGAATCCAAACAGGAAAAAAATGTGGGGCCATCTTTTTTGTGCATGTATTGGAGATCACACGACCAAACCGGCAAACTCTTTTCCGGATTCTATAAAAAATCCCGATGCCGGGTGAGGCAAAACCGACACCGGGATACTGCCAATTGCTTGGAGCAATGCCTCGAAATTCTACGAAAGAAATGAAAAGAGCGATTTAGTAATTTAACGGTAACCGCTCATCATCGATAACCCTACGATTGAAGCAGAAATCGCACCGATGATGGCGAAGACTACGATCGCTATGATGAGAACGGCGATGGTGTAGACAAGCGTTTTGTCTGCCGGACATTCCATGAGATGAGGAAGTCCCACGTAAAAGAGATAAATGCTGTAAAGCCCGAGAATTTGCAGTGGCGCTAAGCTGGGAATAATCGCCACCACACCAATTACCCACGAGGCCGTCATGGAATAGGCCACCAATTTCAAGGAATTGATGCTGCTTTTTTGCCCTTGAAAGCTGGGTGCAAGGGCGTCGACGATTTTCGCCATGACAAAGACGCCAACCAGGCTGAGTGCATAGGCCACGACCATCCAGGATATGCCCCTGAAAAATGGCAGGCCATAGCCAAACAGCCACTGTCCGAGAAATCCCGCAACAAGCGGGACCGCGGCAAGAATCATTAAATACTCGGTATAAATCTGCTTCTCGGTTTTCGCTTCACTCTTGATCACCGGCCAGGTATCTACCGGCTTTAAGAGGATAGCCTTCACGCGATCGAGAATTTCCTGCATCCTACCTCCCTTTCATTCAAAAATAATGACGACAAGCGACTGGAAAAGTGCCAACATGATACAACAAATAAGCTTCTAGCGCAAGTAATTTTTGGAATTATGGGGCTTCCCAATCATTAATTCGACATTCCGGATCAGACCTGGCTAACAAGAAACACTTGCTAAAAGAGGGAAAAATTCTAACTTGTTTTCGTCGATTTAAAATAAAACCGGTTTAGTCAGCAAAACCTTGGTCTTGAAGCATCTTTGTTGACAGCCTGTCCTATCTGCAAAACCTCAAATAGGAGGCAACTATGCTAAACTATGTCTGGCTCTTCTTAATGGTTTGCGCACTGGTATTTGGAGCGATTAACGGGAAGCTTAAGGAAGTAACCGAAGCTGCTTTTCAGTACGCCGGGATCGCTGTGGATATTGCGTTGGGATTGATCGGAATTATGGCGCTCTGGCTCGGCATTATGCGTATTGGCGAAAAGGCCGGCCTAATCCAGCTGCTGGCCCGGGCAATCCGCCCCATCACGAGATGGTTGTTTCCGGGTGTCCCGTCCGAACACCCCGCTATGGGCGCCATGATCTTGAACATCTCGGCGAACTGGCTTGGGCTTGGCAATGCGGCCACTCCGTTTGGTATTAAGGCCATGGAAGAATTGCAAAAGCTCAATCCATATAAGGATACCGCCACCGACGCAATGGTCGTATTCCTCGCCTTGAATACCGCCAGTATAACCCTGATCCCGGCCAGCATCATCGCCATCCGGGTTAAATTGGGCTCCGCCGCGCCGTGGGAAATAATCGGAACCGCAATATTCGCATCCACGGTAGCGACCATTACAGCCGTCACTTTCGCCAAATTGTTCCAACGCCTTCCCGTATTCCGCATAAAGCCGGCTGACACCACCGCTTCGAGCACTGAAGAGGAGAGCCGATCATGAGTGAATTATTCCGCACCATCATTGAACACGTATCGCTGTACGCCATTCCCGTATTCCTCTTTCTCATTCCGGTTCTCGCGTTCGTCAAAAAGGTAAAAATCTACGAGGAGTTTGTTGAGGGAGCGAAGGAGGGATTTCAGGTTGCCGTTAGAATCATTCCCTATTTGGTTGCGATCCTGGTCGCAATCGGCATGTTCCGTGCTTCCGGAGCAATGGACGTGTTTGTTTCGATACTATCACCCTTCACGGACTGGATCGGCTTTCCGGCAGAGGTTTTGCCGGCCGCGTTTATGCGCCCGCTGTCGGGCAGCGGTACCCTGGGAATCGTAACGGAATTAATGACAACACACGGCACGGATTCCTTTATCGGGCGCTTTGCATCCACTATCTACGGATCGACCGAAACTACATTTTACGTGCTGGCTGTATATTTTGGCGCAGTAAATATTAAGAAGATCCGTCACGCCGTGCCGTCGGGATTGATAGCGGACATTGCAGGAATCGGAGCAGCCTTGTTTATCTGCAGAATCGTATTTGGGTAGAATGCTACCCTGGATTTCCCCTGAAGCGCCTCTGCAACATAGGCAAAAAGAAAAAGCTGCGGAGCCGCATTGAAAAATATTTCATCCGATTAACGGAGCGAAGTACCAACAGATAGCTGTTGAACAGGGGGCCCAGATCAGAGAGCGATCGAGGCCTTATTTCGAGATTGATCATCTCCCGGTATCGTTTGTCGCGCAGAAATTCGAGAATTGCCTTCACAGGAAGATTTCCCTCCTGTCCAAAAGGCTGGTGCAGATCCTCCTCGCGGGTGCAATCGGAGAGATGTAACAGCCGGATCTTGGAGTAATGTTTTTTCAGCATGGGGAAAAAATCATCCCGGCTCATGTAGGCATGGGGAGGATCGAAACAAATTCCGATCAACCGGTCGCCGAGCGCTAATTCCGCCCTTTCCAGAAATTGGTCAAAATCAAAATCTTCATTTTCCAGCGTGTTTTCCACCACAATCGGCACTTCCAAACGCCTAAGGTTTTCAAACAGGAACTCCTCGGATGTTTCCCCCGGCGTATCCTCAAAATGTCCTTCCGTCGGATGAGCCAAAGCATATTGCAGGTTCATCCTCTTCCAATGCCGGTTGACCTTTTCGATTAATGCATCAATCTCTTGTTTCTTCTCATGGCAGGAAAAATCGTAACCGTAATCCGCAATTAGGGGAAGATGCAGACCCAGCTTCAAGCCGTTTAGATTCGAAACCACCTTCTCAATGTCATCGAAGATTGAGGGCGTTACCTCGGAAAACTCAACACCGGCTTTACGGAGCACTTGAAGGAGATAGGAAGCTTGAATCCCTTCAAATGTATCAACTGTGAATCCCACCAGGGCGCCCGTCTGCATACGTGCTTTACCCTAAAGCTATCTTGCTCGGTTGTCCGTCATTTACGGCAGACATCAGGTTATGGAGATCCTCTAATCCATAACGGTCTGGCTGATCTCTTTGATGGTTTTAACCAGCCGGTTGGTGTTGGCTCTATAACGTTTTCCCCTGGGGACTACCAACACCAGGGTTACTTCCTGTCCGAAGGCCCGGAAAGTGCGAACGGCGACGCTTCGTCGGGTACGTCCCACCATGAGTATCTCCAATCCACCCTTGAAGGCGGTGTCATTGCCAAGAAAATCAAGCGCATCGGTCACGGTGTAGGCAACCTCCCCGGCCGCATCCTGTGAAAAATCGTTGCCGCCGCTAACGCCGGCAAGAAGGAGTCCTTCAGATGAAAAAAGGTACATGCAATCTATACTGCCAAGGTTGACGACTTTTTCCAGTTCAGTTTCGATTTGCTTTTGAGGAACAATGGTCTCTGAAAAAGGTCTTTGATCAATAGGCTGGTCAGCTATTTTCAACATGCCATTTCCTTTCTATTTCTCCGATAACATTGTTTATGATGGTTTTTAACGTTTCTCTAACGCCTGTACCCTGAACAGCCACGGCGGTAAAATATGGAACGGCATTGAAGTTTAGCTTACTCTGTAATTCCTCTATGCCGACGAGATCTTCCATGTCCTGTTTGTTGAATTGGATTACCCAGGGTATCTGCTCCAGAGAACGATTGTATCTTATCAGGTTTTTTTCCAAATCCAGCAGAGAATCCAGGTTATCTCTCAGCCTGTTTCGTTGAGAGTCGGCAATAAACACCACCCCGTCAACGCCATTCAAAATAATGCGGCGACTTGCTGCATAATAGTATTGCCCCGGCACCGTGTACAGACTAAATTTCGGTCTTTTGCCATGAATCGCAGGCAACTCGAATTGCATAAAATCAAAAAAGATTGTTCGCTCTTCCATGGTTTTCAAGCAAACCATCTCACCTCTATGGGTTGGATCGATCTGGTTATAAATACGTTGAAGATTCGTGGTTTTGCCGCTGAGCCCTGGTCCATAATAGACTATTTTTATGTAAATCTCTTGAAGAGCCCAATTGATGAACATGAAATCGATTTCTATCCGAGTATTTTGTCCAAGCCTTCGGTGACGTAGGATTTGAATTCGGAATTGATGATGTTGCTAATTTTCACCATCTCCTCAAAATTCGTTTCGATGATCCGGCCAATCTTGTCAATCGATTTGCGTGTGAAAATTCGAACCATCCCGAGAGTCACCGTGGAATCGAAAATGACAGCCAGAAAAAACTGGTCCGTGAGGCTGGAGATATAAAGGTTGCTGCGGGACCCTTCGTGGTAATGCAGTCGAAACTGATTTTCCTGGCCCAGCAGTTTTGCGATCTCCGTTGTGGCGGAGAAATCTCCGGCCAAGAGGGCCGTCAGGATGGTGATGTCTGCGCCGGGCAGATCACCCTTTTGACAGATAAGCTGGCCGCTGAGATCACCGAAAAGCACCAACTGGGATCTCAATTTCCCTCTGAGAAAGTCCAACTCCTGGGCAATCTCGTGATACTGCTCCTCAGAAAGCAATATCTGCTTGGCTTCCTGATTGGCTGTGTCTGGATTTTCCATGTTTCTGCCTCCCAAGATTAGTTCGGTCCTTGACAACTCTTTTTGCCCACGCCTGCAATTATGATAGTGAACCCGGACTCCTTCGTATTGCTTTATCTGCCATCGCCTAGTCTTTCGATTAAGTACTGCGGAAGTCCGGCCTGTTCCATCTGAAATTGGGTTTGCGGAATATCGTACTCGATACGCCGGTAAACAAACTTGTTCGAGTCTGTATCCCATATACCATAGGAAGCGGCCGAATCATAATCCCGTGGCTGGCCGACTGCACCTACATTGATGATATAACGCTCATTCTGATTCAATTCTCGGGTCTTCTCCCTGCTAATCTTGTGGGAGAACTGATTCTGTACGAAAATGACGCCAACGTGGGTATGCCCCACGAAACAGACCTGTGCGCCAAAATGCAAAAACTGATTTTGAGCATCGTACACGCTGACGATGTAGTTCCACTCCTCCGGGCGATCGGGAGAGCTGTGAACATATACAGCATCCGGAGAAGTGTGAACAAAAGGGAGACCGGACAAATAATCCCTTGTCATTTCGGTTAAAACTTTTTGCGTCCAAAGGATGGCGTCTTTTGCGAATACGTTAAACGTCTCAATCGAATCTAACCCCGCAGCCGCTGCGTCATGATTTCCCATAAGACAGACATCTGCTCTTTCGCGCACAAGATCCACACATTCATTCGGGGCAGGACCATAGCCCACGATATCGCCAAGGCAGATGATCTGATCGACGTTCTGTTGATCGATGTCACAAAACACTGCCTCCAGCGAGACATAATTGCTGTGGATATCTGAGATTATTGCGACTCTCATCGATTATTATGAAAACTGGTTTGCAGATGCTACATATTAAGAAAAATCAGAAAGATTACAACTAAAAATTGCTTTTTTGATAGAAGGAAGCTCGTTACTCTCAAAAAAACTCTTACCATATTTCTTTTGCTCCCGAAACTGCCTTAATACTGCCGCAAACGCTCTCCCCGAATATGGGATTTTTTAAAATAGCCAAGTCCTGATCAAAAAGCAAAATCTTTTCGGAATTAAATGATCGGGAACTCAACAGGCCATACTGAATGAATGAACATTATCGTGACAAAACAACCCCATCTTTCGTTGATCTATGATCACAGGAAACCCGGAAAGTTATTTGTGACCTTTTCTAAGCCATTTACGACGTAATTTAAGAGGAAGATGATCGACACTGTTTTTGGAATGATATGCTGCGGTAGCTAAGTCAGATTCTTCGTACCATGGAGTCTGTGAATTTTTGCAATCTGATTATACGGCCTATCAGGGCAGAATTTTGGCGTGGGCATTATGGCAAATCAAGAGCATTTGGAAATTCTTTTGAAGGGGGTAAGGGAATGGAACGCCTGGCGGGAGGCGAATCCTAAAATCATTCCTGATTTGAGCCTGGCTGATCTGAGCAATGCCCAGCTCGTCATGGCATTTTTCTTCAAAGCGGATCTCCATGGCGCTAATCTTGATGGAGCCAGCCTGAACCATTCTTCGCTTGTTCAAGCAAATCTTCGTGGAGCAGATCTGCGCAGGGCAAATCTTTGCCTTGCGGACCTATACAAAGCCGACCTTGCCGCGGCCAAACTGAATGAGGCAAATTTTTCGGGTGCGATCCTGCGAGAAGCGAACCTGCTCGGAGCAAATCTGGAGGATGCAACTCTTACCCAGGCGGATCTTCATGGCGCAAAGTACGAACACAGAGGAGAATAAGAGAGGAGACCAACGGCAGGCTATGCATCCATCTTCCAACAGGGACAACTCACCGACCATTATCGGGTTCGCCACACTATAATTCCAAGAGCTGACATA
>JAUXJX010000198.1 GCA_030624545.1 Bacteroidota bacterium
GCGATTGAATCTGCAGGATGGCATGTTCGGGATGCAAGTTGGTTTTTGTGAGGTTCCGGTTCTCCATCAGGGAGCGATACTTTAGTCGTTGATCCTCCAGTTCAAGATGTTTTTATCTGATTGACCTCCATCATTGAAATCACAGACTAGATGCTCTTGTCACCTTCTGACTCTATGCATCCTGCGCCCTGATCCGAAAAATATGGGTTGATGCACGGTATTTCTTAGGCTTCCAATCTCGCTCACATCATTCAGGCTCATAGTGCTGATGACCGTGGATTTTGTGGAGCCAGTCCATTGCACCCTGAAGAATTATCTTTTGTGCTCGAGTAGTAGGCCATGTCATAAGGATGCCTGGATTCCGATCACGCTGCCGCTTGCGCCACAATAGGACCTGGATATTGCTAAGCACTCACTACCTTGAAGATCTTCTCCGCAATTCCAGCATAGCAATGGGCAGGATATAACCAAGCCGGGGTTTCCTCTGCTAAGAAAACGGATTTTATGGGGGCGCCAATTCGCATCTTAGCCATTCCTCTTGAGCCAGTCAGCATCTCTGCTTGGCTGCACGACAGACTCTGCAGGTTCATTGCCCTCAGGAAGGTGAAAATCAGAAACTGCGTATGTGTGCCCGTCCCAGGATGATTCTATTATGAAAAGCCAGGATCCTGTTCGATCTCTGCTTTGAGGAGCAGAATCAAAGCCAGTTGTTTTGGTGGTTGAAATCAAAAACAAGAATAACAAACGCTAGACAAATTTTATAAAGGTAGCAAATGCGAAAAGAAATAATCATTAATGCCTCCATTTCGGGAACCCGGATTGCCATACTGGAATGGAAGCGACTTGTTGAACTCTATATAGAGCTGCCCGAGCAGGAAAGGATGGTGGGCAACATCTATAAGGGGGTTGTTGAAAACGTCATCAAAGGCATTGGGGCAGCGTTTGTAGACATCGGTATGCCGCAAAATTCCTTTTTGCGATTTACAGACATAGGCGAGTTCTATGAAAGCTACGGCCCAATCAGTGATGAGAATGGGGATAAGGAGAAGTGGGGAAAATCCCGGAAAACTGCGTCAACTCGGTGGCCTCCTGTTGTAAGCAACCAGGAAATTCTGGTTCAGATTACAAAGGAACCGATTGGAACAAAGGGCGCGCGGGTTACCTCAGAAGTTACACTGCCCGGGAGGTTTTTCGTATTGGTGCCCGGGTATGAGCACGTCGGGGTTTCGAGAAAGATCGGCAATATCAGGGAAAAAAATCGCCTGAAGCGGCTGTCTTATAAGTTGAGGCCGAAAGGCCTTGGCCTAATCGTTCGTACAGTTGCCGCAGGAAGAAAAGAGCAAGAGCTCCAGGCAGATTTGCAAAGTCTGCTGCGAACCTGGAATAAAATCGAGCAGAATGTTCGGCAAGAAAAGGGCCCCGTGCCTCTCTACAAAGATATGGGAATGGTATCCTCAATTATAAGGGACCTATTTACCCCGGACGTTGACAGAGTGGTTGTGGACTCTAGAAAGCTGCATAAGGAAATAACAAAATATCTAAAAGACGTCTCCCCGGATCTTCACAAAAAAGTTGAATACTATAACGGCATGAATCCGATTTTCGACGAATACAAGATTGAGAGGGACGTAGAGAAGTGCCTTTCCCGTCGAGTTTGGCTAAAGAGTGGGGGGTATATCATATTCGACCAAACGGAGGCGCTTGTCGCCATCGACGTGAACAGCGGCAAGCATGTGAGTCGGGGAGAACACGACGAGACCTCCCTCAAAATTAATCTCGAAGCGTGCCAGGAAATTGCCCGTCAGCTGCGTCTGCGTGATCTTGGCGGACTGATCGTAATCGATTTCATTGATATGATTGATCCAGGTCGAAAGAGAACACTAATAAATGAATTTCGGCGCCAGCTAAGGAAAGATCGGGCAAAGACCAGCATTTCCGATCTGTCAAATTTCGGACTAATCGAAATGACGCGGGAACGGACCCGACCTAGTCTGATCTATTCATTTACGGAAACTTGCGCGACATGTGACGGACTTGGCAATTTGCCCTCCAGCCCGACAGTAGTCACTAAAATTGAGCATGCAATAAGACGGCTGCGAGCCCGAAGCAAAGAACGACGCATTAAATTGATCGTGCATCCGGAACTAGAAAGCTATTTGCAGAATGGTGTTTGGAATCGTCTGCGAAGAATCATGGTCAAATATCTCGTCAGAATTCAACTTTCGGCAGACACCAATATGCCATACGGGGAATTCAAGATGCTTTCCAGAAAATCAGATGAC
Organism: Bacteroidota bacterium; assembly: GCA_030624545.1. GTDB lineage: Bacteria > Zhuqueibacterota > JdFR-76 > JdFR-76 > DREG01 > JAUXJX01. The sequence goes on from JAUXJX010000198.1 coordinate 2,283, forward strand.
GACCTTGCCGAGATAATAAAGACTTGAAAAGATACCAGGCGATTTCTATATTTATTGCCTGCTCTAATACTGTGTGTGAGATGAGAAAAATTGGGTAAAGTCGGAGGTTTTAGCACGTGTATGCAATCGTAGATATTGCCGGCAAACAGTTCAGGATTGCTGAAAAGGATGTTTTAAGTGTTCCTCGACTCGCTGGTATTGAAGGTGAGAAAATAGTATTGGACAAGATACTTCTGCTCTCATCAGATAAGGGAGTAAGGGTCGGCCAGCCGTTGGTTGCCGGTGCGAAAATACAGGCCAGCATCCTGGCCCATGATCGTGACAAGAAGATCGTTGTCTTCAAGAGAAAGAGAAGAAAGGGGTATCGGAGAAAAAAGGGGCATCGTCAAGATATCACCAAAATCGAGATCGAGAAAATTAGCGCAAAAGCTTAGGAGGCAGAAGCAATGGCTCATAAGAAAGGTGGGGGAAGCACACGAAACGGTCGTGACAGCAAATCGAAGCGTCTTGGCCTGAAGATCTACGGCGGCCAGCAAGTGACTTCCGGAAACATCATCGTGCGTCAACGGGGCACAAAGATCCATCCGGGCACGAATGTTGGAAAAGGTAGAGATGACACCCTGTTTGCGACCGCCGATGGAATTGTCCAATTCAAAAATGTTGGACGGTCCAAAAAGGTCGTCAATGTAATTAGTCAATAGCGAAGAAGTTTTCTTCGCTATTTTTTTTCTACTGGATTGCTTTCCGCAGTGGAGGATAAGCCATGAAGGTTACAGTAGTGGGTGCAGGGCACGTTGGGGAAACGGTTGCCCAGCGCGTGGCCGACAAGGAAATTGTCCAGGAGATTTGCCTTATTGATATTGTTGAAGGCATGCCGCAGGGCAAGGGTTTGGACATGTGGGAATCGGCGCCCATACAGTCGTGTGATACCAGGGTCGTTGGAACGAATGCCTATGACGATACGGCCAATTCCGATATCGTCGTGATCACGGCAGGACTTCCTAGAAAACCAGGGATGAGCCGTGATGATTTGCTCACCTCCAACCTGAATATTGTCAAACCGGTAACGGAACAGATCGTCGCAAAATCGCCCAATTCCATTCTGATTATCGTATCGAATCCTCTCGACGTAATGACCTACGTTGCTTATAGGATAAGCGGGTTCCCGGCCAATCGAGTGGTTGGCATGGCGGGTATTCTTGATACTGCTCGCTTCCGCTCGTTCATCGCCATGGAGCTGAATGTATCTGTGCGGGATATCCAGGCCATGGTACTCGGCGGACATGGAGACAGCATGGTTCCACTGCCGGACTATAGCACTGTTGCCGGAATTCCGCTTAAACATTTTCTGAGCGAAGAAAAGATGGAGCAGCTTATTGAGCGTACTCGCAAGGGGGGAGGAGAAATCGTTTCACTCTTAAAGACGGGAAGTGCTTATTATGCTCCGGCCTCCGCGGCCGCCGAGATGGTGGAAGCTATTGCGAAAAATAGCCATCGCGTGCTGCCCTGCTCCGCCTGGCTGACCGGTCAATACGGAATAAACGATACGTATGTCGGTGTGCCCGTCAAGTTGGGAGCCTCTGGGGTAGAAGAAATCCTTGAGATTCCTCTGTCTGACGAGGACCTGCGGGCCCTTCAGGCGTCGGCAGATGACGTGATTGAAAATATTAAGCGGCTTCCCTTGTAAGAGTAACAACTGGCCTACAACTTTTACGGAGCTATTCTTTGTAAAAGAGCTTGCCCTGTTTGGCGTAGTCGCGAATTAACTGGGACGGCGTGAAGCGGGCGCCGTAATTCGATTCTAAACTCTCCAAGGAATTCAAGACAGTATTGGCTCCAACGCTGTCCACATAGCGGAATGGTCCGCCGAGGAATGGGGGGAACCCAAGGCCCAGTATGGCACCCAGATCGCCATCCCTGGGTGACCGCAGGATTTCTTCCTGCAGGCAGTGGGCTGCTTCATTGATCATCACCATTGACAGCCTGCTTTGAATCTCCTTTGCATCGAGATTTTTGCGACGGACACCGCCAAAATATGAATATACGGCCGGATTTGCCTCCTTTTTTCTTCTTGCAAATCCCGGTATTTTTAAGGATCGTCCATTATAGCGATAGAAGCCCTTCTTATTCTTCTTGCCTTTGTAGCCGGCCTCGAACAATTTCTTTACACCCGTGCTTGCCGTTACGCCCCGTTTGGCGAAATGACCCGCAAGCACATCCGTAACGTGTGCGCCCACGTCGATGCCGACTTCGTCCATGAGTTTAAAGGGGCCCACAGGGAAGCCGAATCTTTGCATGGCCGCGTCAATTTGCATGATGTCGCCGCCCTCTTCGAGTAAAAGGACCGCTTCGTTCAAGAGAGGCGATAAAATCCGGGTTGTATAAAATCCCGGCCCATCACTGACCACGATAACCGTTTTCCCCTGTCGGAGCCCCAATTCCACGGCCGTCGACTGCACCCAATCGGCTGTTTTGTCTGTTACGATAATTTCCAGCAGGGGCATTTTGGTAACCGGGGAGAAGTAGTGCATCCCAATAATCTGCTCAGGGCTCTTCGAATCCTTGGCGATGTCCTTTATGGGCAGTGAGGAAGTGTTACTTGCGAAGATGGTATCATCGGCGGTTGTTTCTTCGATCTCCTTCACTATTCTTCGCTTTAATTCCAGATCCTCAAAAACTGCGTCTATAATCAACTCCACAGTGCCAAGCATTTTATAGTCCGTTGTGCCC
>JAUXJX010000249.1 GCA_030624545.1 Bacteroidota bacterium
TGTATGGGGGCTGACATGTTTTTCGATGCCCGCCTCTTCAACATATCGCTTGAGAATATTCCAACACGCCATGCGGGTCAGCGGCCGGCCCGTCCTGCTCAGGAAGAGGACATCCTTCGACCGAATCGCTTTCATCAACCTGGGCCGTGAATCCGCCAGATATTTTTGAATCATTCTCTTTGCATAACTGCCCAGTGGTACCAGTCGCTCCTTATTACCCTTGCCGAAGACTATCCGGACGAAATCATGTTCAAAGCTGATGTCTTTGATTTCCGTTTTCAGTACCTCCGAGACCCTTGCGCCGGTGGCGTAAGAATACTCCAAAAGCGCTCGATCGCGCAATCCCAGCGGTGTCTCAATGTCAGGAGTCTCCAGAATGGTCTTCACCTCTTCCTGGTCAAGAACATGTGGTACCTTGCGTATAATTTTGGGCGCATCCAGCAATTCGGTGGGATCTGCGGCCAACTCTTCTTCGTCATGCAAAAACCGATGAAATCCCTTCAGAGAAGCAATATTCCGATGGATGCTTGTTGGAGCCAGGCCAAGGTTAAACAGTGAGAAGACATATTCAGATAGGGTCTGAATTGTAACCATATCCAGTGAGGAGATGCTGCTGCCGTCAAGATAATCAAGATATCTGCGCAAGTCGAGGCCATAGCCATCTATGGTATTGTCGGAAAGGCCCTTTTCGATGCGTAGATGCGTTAGGTATGTATCGAGAAGTCGACCGAAACCTGGAGATGTGGTGACTATCGACATGTGGTTCGAGATCGCGGTTTGCGCCGGATTCGTGGGCGATGTGGGTGGGCTACTTTAGTTCCTGTTCGGTCAAAGAGAGAGCGATACTGGACATCATAACTTCGGGCACGAGGTTACTGAGATCTCCGGACAGGATGCTGCGATCGACATTGGCATAAACCGAACAAGAGGCCGTACGATCGATGATCATCCCGGAGATCTTGTCTCCCGTATCGGCATAGAATGTAACCTCGCCCAGGGACTCGGATAGCACGTAGCCCGTACAAAACTGCAACTGAAGATGGCTGTTGGTCGTGTAGACTGAGATCAGGGTTCCTTCTTCGGGCCCCATTGCGATGTTGGGATGCACCTCTAGCGCCAGGCGGTGCTTATTGTCCGGGTTTTCCAGGACTATGCGATAATAACCGCCCAGATCCTTGAGGGGAGCCTGGAGCAGACTTGCTATTTTTTCAACATTCTTCTGAGTAAAAACCGAGCTCATGGTTCGTTCCATCCAAAGAATCTAACCGGTTCTTTTCAATCCGCAGAAAATTTACGCCTTTCCATTACGAATGTCAAGAATATTATCTGGTTGTGAATGAATTAAAGCTGATTGCTTCGCTCCAAGCGACGGCATCAATTTGCTTTGTCTTGCCTATCTGCCAATGCTCGAAATCGCTTCATCGCGCCGGCTATGTCGTCAGAGCCGTAGATGGCCGAGCCGATCACGAGAACATCCGCTCCTGATCGGATCAACCGCCGCGCAGAGCTTTCGTCAATTCCTCCGTCTACCTCAAGGAAAATCTCTCTCTGCGAGTCTTTAATCATTTTGGCAATTTGCTCGATTTTAGGCAGAACCTCGGGGATAAACTCTTGTCCGCCAAAGCCTGGGTTTACCGTCATGGCCAAAACGACATCTACAAAAGGCAAAACCGGTTCGATGGAGTAAGCTGGAGTTGCGGGATTCAGCGCTATGCCTGCCTTCATCTCCAGCTTGTGAATCTCAGTGATCGTCCTGTGTAGATGATGGCCCACTTCAGCGTGAACTGTAACCAAACCGACGCCGGCGGCTTGATATTCGCGCAAACACGAATGTGGATTTTTCACCATCAGGTGCGCTTCAAGCGGGAGTTTTGTCGCGTTCTTTATATCTCTGATCACCGGTGGCCCAAAAGTAAGGTTGGGCACGAAATGTCCGTCCATCACGTCGAGGTGCAGCCAATCGGCGCCGCCATCTTCCACAATTTTGATCTGCTCCGTCAGACGGGAAAAATCTGCGTTCAATATGGAAGGTGCGATCTTTATGGATTTCGTGCTCATGGCTTCAGTCTTCCGGATTTTGGCTGATCTGGCTCACGATCAATTCGATGAATTCGCCAACGTCCACCAGCGAATCTGGCGGAATGGATTGTTGAATTACCGTCTCCGGTAGCAAATCGTCATTGTCCTGAAATACGATGAACCCGATCTGCATCCCGGTCCGGACCAAGATTCGACGCGCTTCCTCCAGGCTTTTGCCAACGACGTTCGGCACCGTCAAATCCTCCGGGATATCCCCGAGGCTGACCACAAACCGGATTGTCTCTCCCACGCTCACGCTGTCGCCGTAAGGAACAGACTGATCGAAGACAACGCCTCCCGGATACAATTCTGAAAACTCAAATTCGGTTTCGCCGGGAACCAATTCCACCTGCCTGAGGATGGCTTGCGCATTTCGTTCAGACTGACCTACCAGACGTGGCACTTCAACCCATTTTTCTCCGCGGCTCAAGGTCAAATAAATCCTGCGGCCGGTCTTGACGACTGTTAAGGGCAGCGGATTCTGCGAGATCACATATCCCTTGGCGACTGAAACGCTGTATTTCTCATGATCCAGAATCACCCGAAAGCCATTTTCGGCCAGAATTCGCTCGGCGTCCTCCAGCAGTTCTGACTCAACGTTGGGAAGAATTACCTCTCTGCCTTGTTTTGTGTACAACGGCATGACCATTTGATCCATAAGCAATGCAAACAGGGCAATAGCGGCGATGCCAATTCCAAGCCAGCCAAGATACCTCCATTCGAACCAATCCCTGAATGCATCCAGCCAGCGCCGCCAGCGGTTTCCCACCGGTTAGCTTGCCGGTTCCTGTTCAGCCTCGTTATCCTGTTGTTCAAATTCGTTCTGCTCGATTTCCATTCACTTGACCTTTCGCAGCAGGACACAATATGTTCCATCCATGTCGTCGAGATGATGGACGGTTTCTATCCATCCTCCAGTAGACACCCAATTTTCCGGAAAGATCTTCGCCTGTGGTTCGATTGAGAACGTGGGAAATGACCGCAAGAAGCGTTCAATCATCCTTTCATTTTCATCTCGATTTATCGTACAGGTGCTGTAAATCAGAATCCCGCCCGGATTTGTCACAATTCCCGCCTCGCTGAGGAGCTGCCATTGTATTTCCCGGATTTCATTGAGATCACCCGGTTGGCGCCGAATCTTGATGTCCGGACTCTTGCGAATTACGCCGAGACCGGAGCAAGGCGCGTCAATCAGGCCGGCATCGAAAGGTTTGAAGGGAAGCCTGGTTCCGTCCGCTCTCACCAGTTGGACAGATTTTACGTCCATTCGCCCCAGATTGTCCCGCACCATGCGAAGTCGACTCCATGACAGATCCAACCCGGCCAGCATTTTTTGGCCCGCAGTCAACTCTGCCAAATGGGAGATCTTTCCACCGGGCGCCACGCAAATCTCCACAAACCTTTGGCGCATGTTCTGCATTGCAAGCCGGCCGACGAAGCCTGCGCTCTCATCCTGAACACTGAACAATCCGTGATCATAGCCGGGCAAATCCCGGATTGGGCCTTTGAGATTCAAGAGCCGAAGATATTCCGGAAAAATCATACCTTTGTCCGAAAGGATGCCGGCTTCGTCGAGGCACTTCCGGTATTCTTCCACACCGGTTTTGAGCGTATTGATGCGCAGGGTAGTCTGGGGCCGCTCATTCATGCTTGCCATGATCGTTTCGGCTCGTTCCCGGCCATATTGTTCCAGAAAGAGCGCGGCCATCCACTCCGGAAATGCGTATCTGACGGAAAGCGAATAAGCCAAATTTTCTTCGAGGCCAGGAAAGCGAATCCGGCGCTGATTTCGCAGGTAATTCCTCAGCACGCCATTGATGAGCCGGGCATATTTCAACTGCCGGAAATTCCTGGCGAGCGTGACTGCCTCATCCAAAACCGCATAATCAGGAATCTGTTCAAGATGGCGCAGTTGGTAGACGCTGCAGCGAAGAATCTCCTGAACCTCCGCCGGATATTGATTCAATCGACCATGTACGAATTGTGATAAAAACCAATCTGATTGTATTTGCCAACGCACCGAACCACTGACCAATTCTGTAGCTAAGGCGCGGTCCTCTCGGCTCAGGTTCGTCCGGCGCAAATAACCGTGCAGGATAAGGTTCAGCGGCTTCAAATTTCTGTTGAACTCCGCGAGGATTTTTACCGCTGCATATCTTGCCGGCGATGCCTTGTGAGACTTTTTGGCTGGAGAATTTCCTGTCAAGGCGGTCTGCATCATAATATTCTAGTCAAGCACTGAACAACACTGAATCTTATCGAAGTTCTTTATTCCTAACCCGAATTATTCACCGCAGAGGTCGCCGAAAACGCAGAGGTTATATAAAAACAAAGAGTTAGATGAACGCATTGATTTGCAATATAGCGCAA
>JAUXJX010000004.1 GCA_030624545.1 Bacteroidota bacterium
GCCTTCATCGTATCTCGAAATACTTCCGCATTCCAGCCGGATAGGTTGTTTGTTTCGCAAAGAAATTGCTTGAAGATTTTTTTCGAGGATTGAGACTTGATCGCTGATTCGTTTTCATATTTAACTTCCTGGCTAAAAAATATAGCACATTGTTCCGGCAGCTGCTGCAAATAATCAACCCGGCTGATAACAGCCTCTAGACATTTCTCAACAAATCTTCGATCCGAAACATCGAGCCCGGCATTCTTAAGAATTGGCACAGACAGGTTAACCATTCGATCGAACTCTGCATTTCGGAGATACCAGCCATTCATCCAATTGAATTTTTCAGTATCGAAAATGGCGGCAGCTTTTGACAGCCTCTCCAAATCAAATTCTCCAATAAGTCTATCAACCGAGAGCAATTCATCCCCCGTTGGAGATGACCAACTCAAGAGACTCAAAAAATTTATCATGGCTTCCGGCAGATAACCCTTTTCGCGATATTGCCGCACTTGATTATCGCCGTGGCGTTTTGAGAGTTTTGAGCGATCCTTTCCCAGAATCATTGGAATATGGACAAATGCCGGAAGAGGAAGCCCAAGGGCATTATAGATCAGCATCTGCTTGGGCGTATTGGAAAGATGATCCTCCCCTCTCACGACGTGTGAGATCTTCATTAAAGAGTCGTCAATTGCTGCTGCAAAATTGTAGGTGGCTATTCCGTCCGCTCTAAGAATCACAAAATCACTAATACTCTCGCTGTCAAAAGCCACTTCATCGTGAACCACGTCCCTGAACGAAATTACACCTTCGGGAACACGAAATCGAATTGCCTGCTTGCGCCCCTCATTTTCAAACTTTTGAATTCGGTCTGTGGTTAGATCGTAGCAAGTGCCGTCATAGTTTGTACTCTTACCGAGTCGGATTGCCTCATCCGACTTCGTCTTTATTTCTTCAGCAGAGCAGTAACAGCGAAACGCGTGGCCTTCGTCCATGAGTCGCTGTGCGTGTTCACGATAAACCTGCAGACGCTCCGATTGACGATAGGGACCAAATTCCCCTCCTTTGTCCGGTCCTTCGTCCCAATCAAGACCCAACCAGTCCAGGTCTTCGAGCAACTCAAGATGGAACTCCTCGGTCGACCGTTCGAGATCGGTGTCTTCAATCCTTAAGACGAATTTCCCATGAGTATGCCTGGCAAACAGCCAGTTCAAAACTGCAGTACGTGCGTTTCCGACATGCAAATACCCCGTTGGACTTGGTGCGAAGCGAACTCGAACTTGGGACATGTCATGGAGCCCTATAGAAAATCAATCTCTTCAAATTCTGTTCTTGGCAACCCTGACTGACGAATGATGGATCGCATGGTTCCCATTCGAAGCTCTTATGGTTGGGAACCGGAACGGTAATGGTCCGAGTCTTTTTCATCACCTTCTCCAACTGTCCTGGGTCTAATTATATCTAGTCTGAAATGGTAGTAATTCTGTGGTTGTGCGCTTTCCGAACTCATTCTCCGATCTATGTCGTGCTACAGCACGCTGAAGCCTCTTTAAACTAAAGCCGCATCACCGTGGTTATGACAAAAGCCTGGATGCCTTTCCCCTGTCCAAAAGCCGTGAGACCTTCGCCAGAAGTGGCAGTTATTCCGATATCCTCACTATCTATACTAAGAAGCTCTGCGATGCGGTTCCGCATTTTTTCAATATGAGGCTCAATTTGAGGCCTTAGACATTCTATTGAAACCGATACATGACAAATATTCAACTCACCAAGTGTCTTCAAGGCCTCTTTGATGTAGAAGGTACTATCTGTAATGCCCTGCTCGCTGCAAAGTTTATCTGAATAAGAACCTATTATCAGTTTGCCGGTGATGCTGGAAATGGAGTGACAGAGAGCATGAAGAACCACATCCCCATCGCTATTTCCCTTTAAACCTCGGTCAAAGGGGATGTGAACGCCCGCGAGCATGAGAGGTTTTGCGTGATCATCTTCAAAACGATGGCTATCCTGTCCGATTCCAACTTTATACTTCATTTCACTATCTGTCCAATAAAAGCTTGGCGAACTCCAGATCCTCTTCCGTGGTAATCTTAATATTTTGTTTATCGCCTTGAAGAACAGAAACGCTTTTCCCCAAACGCTCGACCATCATCGCATCATCAGTAGCCTTAAACCCGTCCGCATGTGCCTGCTCATACGCCGAAAGGATAAGATCATACTTAAAAGTCTGAGGAGTTTGAATATCCCAAAGCTCGCTGCGGTCCACTGTTTCGGCAACCATTCCGTTTTTGACTCTTTTGATCGTCGAGGTCAAGGGAACCGCCGCGACAACTGCGCCGTGCTCAGCACCCAAACCTATGCCCCGCTCAATTAAGTCCACAGACACGAAAGGCCGCACGCCGTCATGAATGATGACCAGATCCGGTTTGTCGGCAATTGCCGTCAGGCCCGCATATACGGAATCCTGGCGCTCTCCGCCGCCTGAGATTATTTTGTGCACTTTCTTCAGATCGTATCTCTCGACGATCTCTTGTTCCGCATAAGCAAGATCATCTGCCGCAACGACAAGGATGACCTCATCAACCAACCTGCAGATTTCGAATTGGCGCAATGTATAAAAAAGAATCGGCTTTGAGCCGATTCGTAAAAACTGCTTGCTGATGTTCTTTTGCATACGCCTGCCGCTTCCGGCAGCCGGAATTACCGCCGTTACTTTCAATATGTCGGACAATCCCTCTTCTAGAGAATTAGCATCGCATCGCCGTAGCTATAAAATCTGTATTTCTCGTTGACGGCTTCGCGGTAAGCTGCGGTAATGAGTTCCTGACCTGCGAATGCACTGGCAAGCATCAATAAGGTTGAGCAGGGAAGGTGAAAATTGGTAATCAAAGCATCCACGATTTTGAATAAATACGGAGGATAAATAAACTTGTCGGTCCAACCCTTTTCGGTCTTTACCATATTGTCCGAGGTTACGGCGGTTTCAAGAGCACGAACCGATGTTGTGCCCACGGCAATCACTTTACCGCCGTTCGATTTGGTCTCATTGATTATGCGCGCACTCTCCTCATATACCTCATAGTATTCCGAATCCATTTTATGGCGGGATAGATCTTCAACCATTACGGGACGAAAACTCCCAAGCCCGACATGCAACACGATCGGCACAACCCGCACACCTCTGGATTTCGAAGTCTTGACCAATTCTTCTGTAAAATGAAGTCCCGCCGTTGGAGCCGCAACAGCACCCCTTACTTTTGCGAATATTGTCTGATATCTCTCCTTGTCCAGATCCTCCGGCTCGCGTTTGATATACGGCGGCAGGGGTGATCTACCTAATTTTTGGACAATTGAAAAGAAATTGCCGTTGTTGTTAAATCGAACTTCCCTGCCACCGGAAACGGTGTTATCGATCACGTCACAGTAGAGATCGTCGGTTAGACTGAGGCGATTTCCAACCCTGACCTTTCTGGCGGGCTTCACCAGAACCTCCCAAAGGCTGCTCTCCAACTCACGCAAAAGGAAGATTTCAACCTGGGCATCCGTTTTCTCTTTCGTACCCATCAGACGGGCCGGAAAGACTTTCGTCTCGTTGATGACAAGGCAATCACCTTTGCGGAGAAACTCGGGGAGATCCCTGAATGTGTGGTGCGAAATATTATCATTCTCGCGATTGACAACCAACAATCGGGATTCATCCCGTTTCTCCACCGGATATTGCGCTATAAACTCATCGGGTAATGGATATTTGAAATCAGATAATTTCATGTTACTCTCCAGATGTTACTAATTCCGCCTGCGGCTAACGGCGTGTTGCGAAACATGTTCGAACTTTGCAACAGCCCAGCCAATCAGGCCACTCAAAACAAAGTTTTTTGCTGCATTGTTTTACCCCTTTCCAGCCCAAAATGCTCATAGGCAAGAATCGTTGCCTCTCTTCCTCTGGCCGTTCGTTTTAGAAATCCTTCTTGAATTAGAAAAGGTTCATAAACTTCTTCGATGGTATCACTTTCCTCTCCCACGGCGACGGCAAGAGAATTGACGCCTACCGGGCCGCCTTCAAATTTTTTCATAATTGTTGTTAGAATGCGTTTATCCATTTCATCCAATCCCCTTTCGTCCACATCCAATTTCGTGAGCGAAGACAACGTGATGGCTGGTGTGATCACTCCATTCCCTTCGATTTGCGCGAAATCTCGAATGCGCCTCAGAAGTCGATTCGCAATTCTCGGTGTTCCCCTGGCACGCCGTGAAATTTCTGAAGCGGCGTTTTCCTCAATCTTCACGTCCAAAATCCCGGCTGACCGCCGTACAATCACCATCAAATCTTCCGGAGGATAATAGTCCAGTCGATTTACCACTCCGAATCGTTCCCGCAACGGCGAAGTCAGCAGCCCCGCGCGTGTGGTTGCTCCCACCAGGGTGAAGTGAGGCAGCGCCAATTGCAGGCTTCTCGCGTTGGCTCCACGATCGATGACAATATCCAGTCGGAAGTCCTCCATGGCCGCGTAGAGATATTCCTTGACTGTCGTGTTCAAGCGGTGAATTTCATCGATAAATAAGACGTCCCGATCATTTAGGCTCGTAAGAATACCCGCCAGGTCCCCTGGTTTTTCCAGGGCCGGGCCCGAGGTAATCTTGATATCCGCGCCAAGCTCGCGTGCAATGATGTATGCAAGCGTTGTTTTGCCCAATCCTGGCGGGCCGTAAATTAGGACATGGTCGAGCGATTCCTTTCGCGCCTTGGCCGCCTCGATGAAAACCGAAAGATTGTCTTTCACCTTCGCTTGCCCTATGAAGTCCGCAAATCGAACCGGACGAAGGCTGCGGTCGAATTCCAACTCCCCGGCCAGTCTTTCCGGAGAGGTTGCCGAGTCACGCTTTATTTCTGTATTCAAGATCGAAATGCCAAAATTAGATAACCGTTTGCACTCAAATATTTTGCTCCGACGTCATGAAAAAACAGTATTCGGTTCCTTCTTCGATGAAATGGTCAATTCTCATACCGTGCCTGCAGGGCTTTCTTAACCAAATCTTCCAAAGCAACGTTACCACCGTTAGAACTCAAAACATTTCCAACTTTCTTTTGTGCCTCGCCTTCGCGGTAACCCAGGGAAACAAGGGCACTGATTGCTTCCTCCCCAATTCTCTGCCGATCCGGGGACTGAGCTTCGCCTGAACTTTCGACGGGAGGAAATTTGTCTCGCAACTCCATCACCAAACGCTGCGCCATTTTGTTTCCAACCCCCGGAACCTGAGTCAGAACTGTGTAATCCTGACTGGTAATTGCTGCGGCAAAATTCCTAACCGACAGCTTGGACAAAATCCCCTGCGCCATACGAGGTCCTACGCCGGAAACTGAAATCAACTTCAAAAACATGCGCCGTTCATCCTCACTGCTGAAACCGTAGATCTTCAGGATGTCCTCTCGTACATAAAGGAAGGTAAAAAGCCGGGTTTTTTCTCCAATTTGCTTCAATTTCTCATAGGTGGAAACGGGAATCTGGATTTCATACCCAAGGCCACCAACATCAAGAACCACCCGGGTTGGGCTCTTCTCGATCAACGTTCCACTAATATAGGCAAACATGGTCTCTTTTGTCGTGATTAATGGGACCGCTGACAATGGCAAATCGCAACTGCCAGCGCATCAGATTCGTCATAGCCCATCGAAGCCGGGTCAATTGACAATCGGGCTATTACCATGCGTTTCACTTGCTCCTTTGAGGCGTTGCCGAAACCAGTGATCGCAAGTTTTATTTCGCGTGGGCTGTATTCGGCCACAGGCACGTGATGCTCGGCCGCAGCCACCAAAGCGGCTCCGCGGGCATGTCCCATCATGAGAGCGACTTTTGGATTCTTCGCATAAAACAATTCTTCTACCGCCACTTCATCCGGTCCGTACTCACCTATGAGGGATGATACGTTTGAGAATATCTTTGCCAACCGATCCGGCATGGCGCTCCGGGAATGCGTTTTGATTTCACCAATTCTGATTGCTAAATAATTGTGGTTGTTGGGCTTTATCAGAGCAAATCCGGTAGAGACAAGGCCAGGATCGATTCCCAGTACAATCAAAACGCAGCTCCCAGGGGCCAAATTCTACGCCGAAAGCCAAAGACCAGGCGATTTCTCAAACCACTTCTCAGCCCTGCTCCAATTCTTCCATGATTCTTTCGTCAATATCAAAGTTTGAAAATACGTCCTGAACGTCGTCATGTTCATCCAGAGCGTCCATTAGCTTAAGCATCTGCTCAGCCTGTTTCCCCTCAAGTGTAACGAAATTCTGAGGATGCATGGTGGATTCCGCCATCACTACGCCAAATCCCGCTTCCTCGAGAGCCTTCTTAGTCTCATCGAGCTTTTCCGGCGGAGTAAAAATTTCGAATACATGTCCATCATTCTTGATGTCATCAGCACCTGCCTCGAGTGCAACCAAGAAAACGTCATCTTCTGTTAATCCTTCAGCATTGACTTGAATTACACCCTTTTTGTCGAAAATCCATGAAACGCTGCCGGATTCGCCAAGGTTACCGTTGTACTTGCCAAATAGGTGCCGAACTTCTGCAACGGTGCGATTCTTGTTATCGGTCAGTGTTCGAATCATCAGTGCGGCTCCCCCAGGGCCATAGCCTTCGTATGTCATATCTTCATAGGTAACTCCGGGCAGCTCACCCGTTCCGCGTTGAATGGCCTTCTCAATATTGGCCTGCGGCATATTCCCCGCTTTTGCCGCCGCAATTGCCGCGCGCAATCGTGGATTGGCGGATTCGTCGCCTCCACCCGTTCTCGCTGCTACTGTAAGCTCCTTGATCAACCGCGTAAAAATTTTGCCGCGCTGGGCATCGGTTCTGGACTTCTTATGCTTAATGCTGCTCCATTTACTATGGCCGGACATCAATCCTCCTCAATATTACAGATATGAAATTTACTACAAAAAATGGCGCATTCCAAGTAAAATTGTGCAGTTGAAAGTAAGCAAAAGTCAGAAGTGGTGGAAATCCAATATCTTAAGAACAAAAATTATGGGAATTTTTGGCAAGATTAATTCTGGCGGTCAGGGGGCATAATATCAGGATTTTTTGTTTTCGGGGTGATGATGGTACGAACAATCCAGGCGTCGCCATATCCTAATTCTACGGCCTTTTTTTGCAGAGCTTCCGCATCGCGCCGAATCACGAAATCGCCAACCCGGATCTTATAGTACGGCGTTTCGAAGATCAGATAAACTTCGGACTCTTCAAACTGGAGAATTGCTTCGAGCTGGATTTCATCAGCATCCTCTTGAATTGCTACAGAAGCGATCTGGACGCGATAACCGGGTTGCTTTTGGAGCTTCTCCTCCGTCGCTCCGGTACTATCATCACGATCTGCGGTCAAATAGCGATATGCCTCTGAGGATTCGGCTTCAACATTCAGCTTGGACTCAACGGTAAAATCGATCTCTTCCAGGCTCATCGGGTCGATGTCTTCGATAATTCCGCTCGGTGCCGGCTCTTCCGGCTTCTCCTCCTGAAGAGCAGTTTCCTTTGTGCCTGCACAGCTCGACAGATGCAACCAGAAAAGCAACATCATGCAGAGATGAAAAAAATGAGATTTGATCAACAAGGGATTAGGGATTTTCATAGCCTACCGATCGATCAAGTATTCAACTTTTTGATTTCTTCTGTTAAGGCGGGGACGACTTCCAAAACGTCGCCTACGATTCCATAATCTGCTTTGGTGAAAATCGGAGCATCTTGATCCTTATTAATTGCAACGATCACTTTCGAAGATGACATTCCGGCCAGATGCTGTATCGCGCCGGATATGCCCACGGCGACATATAGATTCGGCGAAACCGTTTTGCCGGTTTGGCCGACCTGCTCGGAGTGAGGCCGCCAACCGGCATCCACCACGGCGCGAGAAGCTCCGACAGCCGCTCCAAGGGAAGCCGCCAGTTCTTCGACCAAATGGAAATTTTCCGGGCCTTTCAGGCCGCGCCCACCGGAAACGATGACGCCGGCTTCCGACAATTCGACCTTTTCCCCACCCGTTTGCTTGAATTCTTTGAAGACTGTTTTGATTTCGCCCGGAGCGAATTCCAGTGTCTCGACGATGGCGGCTGCCCCGGCATTCGATTCCTTTGGCGTAAAGACATTCGGCCGCAAAGACGCCATTTGCGGAGTCGATTCAAAGCCAAGAGTTAGGTAGGCTTTGCCCGCATAAACCGGCCGAACCGCTTCCAGCTTGCCGTCGACGATGGCGACCTTCGTACAGTCAGTCGCCAGACCGACCCCCAACTTCGCCGCCACCCGTGGTCCCAAATCCTTGCCCACCACCGAAGCCGACAGGAGAATGACCTCCGGCCTGGCTTTCTCTATGGCCGCCAGAACTGCCTGCTCATATGCCTCTGGCACATAGTTGATACAGGCTGCATGAGCTGCGGAATAGACTTTTGTAATTCCAAACGCACCGAGTCCGGAAGCATTATCAGGAGCATCGGCACCGATCACCAAGCCTACGGCTTCGCTGCCCAGACTTTGAGCCAGTTCCGCCGCTACCGTCGCCACCTCATATGCTGACTTGCGAAGATTGCTGTTGCGCTGTTCTAATATGGCCAAAATAGGTCCGGGCATTTTTTCCTCCAATTTAATGAAACACCGAAGAACACCGAAAAATAACGATTTACCGCAAAGGCGCAAAGAGCGCGAAGGGTCACAGTTACTTGGTACTCCCAGCGTCTTCGCGGTTCCTTTTAGTCATAGGTTATTTACCATCCGCCTTATCCCGTTCTTCATCAACGAAACATTCCAATTCAACAAGAATCCAAGACGGTAATCCTTTAATTTCAAATATGTCAATAGTTGAGCTTCATGGATTGGGAGTATTTTTTCTACGGCTTTATTCTCGACAATTGTACACCCATCGATAAGCATATCAATCCTGTAGCCAACTTCAATTTCTTGATCATCATAGACTATCGGAAGCGGTACTTCACATTCAACTACTAACCCACGTTTTCGCGACTCATAAGCTAAACATTGCTGATAAGCTGACTCCAACAATCCTGGCCCCAACTTACGATGGACTCTGATTGCCGAATCAACAATAATTCTTGCAATGGGTTCAATATCCATAAAATTAGTAACTAAATCTTGGTAAGTGTTATTCTTTCTTAGCGTTCTTCGCGTCTTCGCGGTGAGATCTTCTAAATCACTTTCGCTTCTTCCCGCAACAACCTCACCAATTCCGAAACAGCCTCCACGCCCTCACCAACAATCCTTCCCGGTGGGCGCTCCGGTGGATACTCCATCTTTTTGATCACAATCTTCGGGGGTTCTAACTCGACCGATTTTTGGTCAATAGGTTTTTTCTTCGCCAGCATGATGCCTTTCAACGGTGCGTAGCGCGGCTCGTTAATCCCTTTTTCCACCGTTAGAATCGCCGGAAAAGTACACTCGATAACCTCAACACCGCCTTCCACCTCTCGGTGAGCCTCCAATTTGCCGTCGCCCAATTCTATTTTGGCGAGGTAGGTCAAACACGGGATATCCAGCAAAGCAGATAGCCGCGGGCCGATCTGTTCGTTATAGTCGTCAATGGCCTGCTTGCCCATCAAGATCAGATCAAACTGAGTTTCTTTCAGTACCTGTGCCAAGGCGGAAGCCACGGTGTGGGAATCCAGATGTGTGTCATCAGCCACAATGTGCATTGCCTTGTCGACGCCCATTGCCAGGGCAGTGCGGAGGGCTGTGGAGGCTCGTTCCGGGCCCAGGCCGAGGACAGTCACCTCGCCGCCAAGCCTCTCTTTAATTTGCAGCGCCTCCTCAATTGCATACTCATCGAAAGGATTGACGATATACTTCACTTCGGCCGCATCCAGGGTCTTGTCATCTGCGGCGATTTTCACCTTCGTAGTTGAATCGGGAGTTTGCTTGACCAGGACGATGATGTTCACGATGATCGGCTCCTTTGTTTTGGTGTGGGATTTCAGTTCTTTCTGATTTGTGGCACGTACTGGATCCAGGCTTCCATTTAATGTCGAGTATCAAGAATCACGCATCCAGCATCGAGATTCAATCAGGTAGTTCTTCCAAACGAGTACTTTTGCCCTGCCTCAAACTTTGTCGGGCGTCCTCAATTCGTTTCAAGAATCGTGCATCATTTTCGAGCCTGAAATCAAACCAATCATCTTCGGTCTTAAACCCAATCAAGGCGCCAACGGGCTTTCCGTGCCTTGTGATGACAATCCTCTCGGTTTCAGCGATCCGAAGATATTCAGATAGGCGTTCTTTTATTTGTGATAAGGCTACTCTTTTCATCATGATTCTCCAAATTCTTCAAGCCATTCGGATACGCGAGATTTTGGCACGATTGCCAAAACCTCAACAGATGATTCGATAACATCATAGAACACACGAAACTCGCCAATGCGCAAACGATATTGGGGGCGGTTGATTCCTCGCAAACGTTTGATTCTGCTTTTGCTAACTTTCTCCGGCTCATACCTCAAGTGTTTTTCGATTGCTTCTCTGATTAACGCCCGTTCCGTTGGTCTTAGTCTTTTGAAATCACCTACCGCCTCTGGCGCGAATATTATGTCATATCTCATCTTGGCCGGAAATCAACAAAATAGGAGCTGTTGAAACGCGTGCCCTCGAATGTCAAATCCAAAATCATCATTCAATTACCGCAGATCTGGAATCGAACTTTCAATATTCAGTACCCGGGACACTTGAAAAAATGTATCGGATATTGGGGTTGAAAGCAAGAGTTTTTGGCAGAGCGAGAGTCCGTTGAGGAAATTCAGATTGATTGGACCGCGAAAGAAAATTTTGGCAGTCCTATGCCAAGTGGGATTTATCTGTATCAAATTCAGGCGAGTTCTTTCAGGCAGTTGAGGAAGATGAGTTTGATGCGGTAGGTTCTGGATACTGGATGCTGGATACTGGATGCTGGATGATTGATGCCGGTTGCTGAATTATGGATTCTGGGTGCTGCCTTCTGCACATCAGTCTTCAATTCATCCTAACTTTCTCATTGTTTTTCCAGAAGAAGTCATTACATTAGATAGGTAGATTGAAGGAATTCGTTCCATGTTCGACGCTGGCACTCTGACATTTCAGGAGTTTGTAATGCGTGAGACATTACCGCTGGCGGCCATTCAAAATGCCGTGCTGGAATTCTTACGTGGGCGCGACGATGCCGTTGTGTTCGGAGCCCAGGCCGTCAATGCCTATGTGAAGGAGCCACGTATGACTCAGGGCTTAGACCTGTTGTCGAATCGTGCTGCTGAATTAGCTCAGGAACTGCGGGACTATCTGAGCAGCCGATTTCACATTGCCGTTCGAGTGCGAGAAGTCGGCAAGGCTCGGGGCTATCGATTGTTTCAAGTGAAAAAGTCCGGCAATCGTCATTTGGTTGATGTGCAGGCTGTCGAATCCTTACCCTTGACAAGGCGCATTGCCGAGGTTCTGGTGATCGCGCCAGAGGAATTGATTGCCCGCAAAGTCATTGCCTACCATCAACGGCGTGGGCAACCCAAGTCCGGTACCGACTGGCGGGACCTGGCGGTTCTGTTGCTGAGGTTTCCCGATCTCAAGCGCCATTCCGGCCCCGTAGCTGAACGGCTGAAAACCGCAGGCGGCGACCCAAAGATCCTGGCTATTTGGAAGGAATTTGTAGATCAAGAGATCAAGCCAGAAGATGGGGATGATAAATTCTGAGTGGCAGACTGCTGATCCAGAACCACCCCAATCCCTTCGACCCGGAGGGTTACATCCGCTTCCAGCTTCCCGAAGCCAACCATGTCGTTTTAACAATCTTCGATATCCTCGGCAAGGAGATACGAACCTTGGCGGGCGGGCCCTTTGAGGTTGGCTTCCACACCATTGTCTGGGACGCCACAGATGATTTCGGCAACCCGGTGACAAGTGGAATTTATCTGTATCAACTTCACGCGGGATCTTTCAGGCAGGTAAGGAAGATGAGTTTGATGCGCTAGCCAGACAATAAATTATCCAAAAAAGCCCTGCAGGGTCATGTCTTGCGGGGCTTTTTTTGTGCTGCCGCCAAATTTAGTCGTGGAAAATAATGTCATGTTTGATTAACTTAAGGGTAATGAAGTAGGAAACGTACGTGAGCTAGCCATGGCCACCAGTTATTACACAATCAATAGAACTCGGGCGACCGTTCTCTTGGTCGATGATGATCCCCATGTTCGGGAAAGTCTCCAGGAAATCCTGAGCTATGAAGGATTCAGTTGTATCGAAGCGCGTGACGGCACAGAAGCCCTCGAATCGATCGGAGAGAACCAAATCGATTTAATGCTCCTGGATCTGAAGCTGCCGCGAGTGGATGGCATGGAGGTGCTAAAGCAATCCATTGCCAAGCATCCTTACCTGCCGGTTGTGGTAATCAGCGGTCAAGGCACGATCAAGCTGGCGGTTGAATCAACAAAGATTGGCGCC
Organism: Bacteroidota bacterium; assembly: GCA_030624545.1. Classification (GTDB taxonomy): domain Bacteria; phylum Zhuqueibacterota; class JdFR-76; order JdFR-76; family DREG01; genus JAUXJX01. Next base: position 12,435 of record JAUXJX010000004.1, read on the forward strand.
TACGATTTTCTCGAAAAGCCCCTGGAAGCGGAAAGGGTGCTTGTCACCATTCGCAATGCACTTAGAACGAGCCAACTGAAATTACAGCGCGACAAGCTTCTGTCAGATTCCCGCAATCGCTACCGCATGATCGGCGCCGATCCGAAGATGGAGAAGGTTTTCACCCTCATCGACCGCGCCGCCTCCGTAGACAGTAAGGTCCTGATCAGCGGAGAGGCCGGAACCGGAAAAGAACTGGTCTCGCATGCGATTCATCTGAACAGCGACCGCGCCGGCTTTCCATTTGTACCTGTCAATTGCTCGGCCATTCCGGAGAATCTGATCGAAAGTGAGCTGTTCGGCCACGTCAAGGGAGCGTTTACCGGGGCCATTGCCAACCACCAGGGCAAATTCCATCGGGCAGATCACGGCACGTTGTTCCTGGACGAAATCGGAAACATGAGCCTCATGATGCAGGCCAAGCTGCTGCGCGTCATTGAAGACGGTCTCGTCGAGCCCGTCGGCAGCAGGGCTGGAGACCGTGTGAACGTGCGCATTATTTGCGCTACCCACAGAAACTTGAAGAAGGAGGTCGAAGAGGCCAACTTCAGAAACGATCTCTATTACAGGCTGAACGTTATACCGATACGCCTTCCTCCGCTTCGAGATCGCCGTGGAGATATTCGTCCGCTCGCTGAAGCTTTCTTGGAGGAGATTTGTACGATCGAGGGCTTGCCGGAAAAAGGATTCGCCCAGAGCGTCTGGCCGCTCCTGATGGACTATGACTGGCCCGGCAATATTCGCGAGCTGCGAAATCTGATCGAGCGCGCGGCTGTTCTGACAAACGAAACCTTGATCGACGCCCACCTTATCCATGAGGCGATGCAAAGTGAGCCGCTTAAATCTCATTTCTCAGCCCGCGAGCAGACGCTCCGGGAAGCGCGTTCGCAATTTGAAAGAGAATTCATCCTGAAAACTCTGACGGCGCACCAGGGAAAAATCCTGGAGTCCGCCGAGGCGCTTGGCATCCAGCGTAGCCACCTGTGGAAGAAGATGAAGCGATACGGAATTGAGCGAGTGCCCAAGTCGAGCAATTGAGACACCCCTCTAACCGGTAATTCAGAGGGACCGATTCCATCGCCGAGAACGCTTGAATCGGTAAAGGTCAACTTTGTTTTGCTTTTGGAGAATCGAATCCGTACAATTCTGACATTGACCAAAAATCCTGTGATTGTCCCTCCCTGTGAGATAGAACTCTCATGCGTAGTTGAAAGACTGACACTGTCAAACAACCGATGATTCTCCAATCCCTGCCGATTCATCCTCAGTTGGTTCATTTTCCAATCGTACTATTCCTGCTGGGCGGCATTGCTACTTTGGTTTTTCTCTGGCGAGGCAAAGCAAGCCTACGGATTTGGGGATTTAGCAGTCTGGTTGCAGGCTGGCTGTTAATGCTTCCCACTGTTGTGGCGGGACTCATTGAGGCATCTCGTCTCGAAGATGGCACCGCCGCGGACCGTTTAGCCGATAAGCACACTCTTTTCGCTTTTTCCACGTGGTTCATATTTGGCTTTGTCATCTTCCTGCTCATCAAGTGGCGCAGGCGAATTAATGAGAGGAATCTTAGAATTCTGCTTGCCGGTCTAATTCTCATCGGCTTTATTGGCCTGCTGATCACCACCAACCTCGGCGGCAGGTTGGTTTATGAAATGGGCGTTGGGGTGCTGAAATAGAGAGATTGAACTCTTTTTGATTTCCCCTCACAAAAATTCAGAAGGAACAAAAATAACGTCCATGCTGTTTACCGAATATTCGTGTTTTTGACCGTTTGCTAAATCGCACAAAAACATCTTGCTTTTATAAAATCAAAATGGTACTCTCAGTGCAATATGTCCGAACCCTGCAATTCGAAGTTTGTTGATTTGTTAATAACCACAAAAATCGAGGTCGACTATGGCCATTTTTAGAGATCAGCCCAAAGGGTTACCGGTACTGTTTTTTACTGAGATGTGGGAGCGGTTCAGTTATTACGGCATGCGCGGTATTTTGATACTGTACATGACCGATCAAATGACGGGACTCAAGATGGACACGGCCACAGCGGCAGCGATCTATGGTTTGTATACCGCAGGGGTTTACCTGTTCGCCCTCCCAGGAGGCTGGATCGCCGATAATCTGATCGGCCAAAGAAAGGCCGTGTTTTCAGGCGGTGTCCTCATAGCGCTCGGTCTTTTTAGCATGTCGACCCCCCTCCTGCCGGGCTTTTATCTCGGACTCATATTGATCGTCCTGGGCACCGGCCTGCTAAAGCCAAATGTGAGCACGATCGTCGGAGATCTGTATCCGGAGGGAGGTGCCCGGCGTGATGCAGGTTTTTCAATCTTCTACATGGGCATCAATCTTGGCGCATTTATCGGACCGCTTGTAACCGGCTACTTAGGTGAAAACATCGACTGGCACCTAGGCTTTGCCGCGGCGGGGGTATGTATGGTACTCGGAGTGTTCCAGTTTAAGATGCATGGAAAGTACCTAGGCGAGGCGGGGCACCTTCGGGAGCAGGCAGCTGCGAACCTAAGCCAGACCAAACGAAATTTCTATATGGGCGTCGGAGGGGTAGTATTGATCGCGGTGATTATCTATGCATTGCATACAAGCGCAGCCATTAATCTCACCCTGCAAGGGGCTGCAGAGGCGACAGGCGTTGTTATCATTTCTCTGGCAGTTCTATTCTTCTCCTCCGTGCTTCTCTTCGGCCATCTCGAGACGGCAGAGAAAAAGCGCGTCGTTGTGATCTTCTTCTTGTTTATTGGTGCAGCGTTATTTTGGTCCGGTTTCGAGCAGGCCGGCTCGTCGATGAATCTTTTTGCGCGAGATTTGACGAACCGCGTGATATTGGGCTGGGAAGCCCCGGCCAGTTGGCTGCAATCGGTTAATCCCATTTTCATTGTTTTGTTAGCACCGGTGTTTGGTTCGCTCTGGCTTCGTCTCGGCCAAAGAGAGCCTTCAATTCCGGCAAAATTTGGGCTCGGCCTGGTTCAACTCGGGGGTGCCTTTTTTGTCCTGGCCTGGGGCGCATCTTTTGCAACTGACGGCAGCCTTGTAAGCCCCATGTGGTTGATTGTTACTTACTTTCTGCAAACAACGGGCGAGCTCTGCCTGAGTCCTGTCGGTTTGAGCAGTATCACCAAGCTCTCGCCAAAGAAGTATGTGGGACAGATGATGGGAACCTGGTTCATGGGTGCAGCGCTGGGCAACTTGATCGCAGGCTTAGTGGCTCGTCAATTCGGCTCTGCTGACTTGCAGCCGTCGGACTTGTTCGGTTATGTAGCGCTCATATCAGTAGTTTCAGGTATTCTATTCCTCATCTTTACTAGAGGAATTAAGAGGCTAATCGGAGACGTTAAATGATACAAGGCCGAAAAATTCTGATTTGATCCTAAAGGCCGCTTGACAGACAGGCGGCCTTTTTTATTGATTCTTATTGGCTTCCCGTGTCGCTCAGCTCCGCGCTCTCTGCGGTTTATGAATTGACCAGACTAACAGATATAGCTCCCGCCCACTATGAAAATTTTGCCTCCTATCACTAAAGAGAATTACGGCAAATGGAAATACCACGATATGTAAAACCGGGAGTTTTATTGCATGTATCAGAGTCAGGAGCAAAGCTGTGGTCAGTGAGGGCAGCCACTCCGCGATTTATGAGCACGGTTTCGATCAGAAAGATTTGCAAATTGGCCGATAAGTATTGTGACGGACATCGGCGGTAGACAAGCCGTAACAATGTTGAATACCCTGTTACCAGGAAGGAGAATGTTGAACCATTAATCAAGGAAACAACCGATCCGGGCTATCCGGCTTTAAGCATGCAAAAATTACATTAGCTACGTCGGCCCAATTAAGATTATTATTAGGAAGGTCGAATCAATCATAATATATTAATGAAACACTTCTTATCAACTGGGAGAATCAGACATGAGTCAATTAATAAAACCACATGGTTCTGACACTTTAAATCCTCTTTACGTAACGGATGATACCGTGAGGGTAGATCTGGTCAACGAGGCAGAAGGACTTCCTTCGGTAGTGATTTGTTCTGCTGCTGCTGCAAATGCAGTAATGATGGGCGGTGGGTATTTCAATCCCCTGACTGGATATATGAATGCAGATGACGCAATGAGTGTTGCCGAAAACATGAAGACCACAAGCGGACTGTTCTTCCCGGTACCAATACTCAACATGCTTAAGGATGTTTCTTCCATTCAAGGTGCTAAATTGATTGCACTACGGGATCCCAATGTCGAAGGAAATCCGGTGATCGCTATTCAGGAAGTGGAAGGGATCGATGAGTTCACAGATGAACAGATGAAAATGATGACGATGAAAATCTTTCGAACCGATGATATGGATCATCCAGGCGTTGCCGCTTTCAACTCAGTTGGAAAGTTGGCAATCTCCGGACCAATAAAGGTTCTAAACCTCTCATATTTCGAGACCGATTTTCCGGAAACCTTCCGTACAGCTTACCGGATTCGTGAAGAAATGATCGAAGTAGGATGGCAGAAAGTTGTCGCGTTCCAAACTCGCAACCCAATGCACCGGGCACATGAGGAGTTGTGCCGGATGGCTTATGAACACCTTGGCGCCGACGGAATCCTGATCCACATGCTACTGGGTAAACTGAAGCCAGGTGATATTCCTGCTGATGTGCGTGATGCTTCTATTCGCAAAATGGTGGAGCTTTATTTTCCACCAAATACAGTGATGATCACCGGATATGGATTTGACATGCTCTATGCCGGACCGCGGGAAGCTGTGTTACACGCGCTGTTCCGCCAAAATAGCGGATGCACTCACTTAATCGTGGGCCGTGACCATGCAGGCGTTGGTTCTTATTATGGTGGTTTTGACGCCCAGACTATCTTTCGTGAGGAAGTTCCTGAAGGCGCGTTGGAAATAAAAATCTTCGAAGCCGATCACACTGCCTATTCCAAAAAACTGGATCAAGTCGTCATGATGCGCGACTATCCGGACCATACCAAGGAAGACTATGTTTTCCTTTCCGGTACTAAGGTTCGTGAGATGCTGACCACAGGGGAAAGCCTCCCGGTTGAGTTTTCTCGACCAGAGGTAGCCAAGATCCTGATGGACTACTATATGTCTTTGAACAAATGATCTTTTCCTCTCGGGGTCGGCAAAAGGGGCCTTGCAAAATAGCGGGGCTAGATCCGCCAAGATCAGAAGCAGCTTGGGTCAACCGGTTGTTGTTGTGGGCAGATGCGATGCGAATGGGCCTGTTGTTTCAAGGCTATTCCTGTCAGTATTGGAGCATATAA